>CAZJUD010000018.1:0-4336 GCA_964549125.1 uncultured Caldimicrobium sp. | reverse complement strand
GAATAACTGAAGAGGAAGAAGAAAAACCAAGGATCCCTGCTAAAAAGGAAAAGCCCGCAAAAGAGCCTTCAAAGCCCTCAACCCTACCTCCAAAGGAAAGGAAAATAAAGGTCTATGAGACCATTCAAGTTGGTGAGCTTGCTAAGTTAATGGGGGTTAAGGTTGGTGAACTTTTGAAAAAAGCCTTGATGATGGGGCTTCCCCTGACCATAAATCAATCTATCGATGCTGATACGGCAGCAATCCTTGCCGATGAGTTTGGTTTTAAAGTAGAAAAAGCAACGGTTGAGGAGGAGCTTCTTTTACAGTACGTTCCTCCTAAGGAAGAGGAGCTTAAACCAAGACCACCTGTGGTCACAGTAATGGGGCATGTTGACCACGGGAAAACTACACTTCTTGACGCAATACGAAAAACCGATGTAGCAAGCAGAGAAGCTGGAGGGATCACTCAGCACATCGGAGCTTATAAGGTAACACTTGAAGATGGAAGGCAGATTACCTTTATAGACACGCCCGGGCATGAAGCCTTTACCACCATGAGAGCAAGGGGGGCTCAGGTCACTGATATTGTCATTCTTGTGGTTGCGGCAGATGATGGCGTCATGGAACAAACCAAGGAAGCTATCGAGCATGCAAGGGCAGCAGGAGTACCAATAGTTGTAGCCATAAACAAGATCGATAAACCAAACGCTAATCCCGAAAGGGTAAAGAGTCAACTTGCTGAGCTTGGGCTTGTCCCTGAGGAATGGGGTGGCGAAACTCTCATGGCTAACATCTCAGCCAGAAATAGAATTGGCATTGAAGAGCTCCTTGAGCTTGTTCTACTTCAGGCAGAAATATTAGACCTAAAAGCAGCTTACGATAGACCAGCAAGAGGAAGGGTAATCGAAAGCCGGCTTGACAAAGGTAAGGGACCGGTTGCCACGGTCCTAATTCAAGAAGGGACGCTCAGAGAGGGAGATGTCTTCGTCTCAGGGCAGACCTTTGGTAGGGTTCGGGCAATGTTTGATAGCCTCGGACAAAGGGTAAAGGAAGCAACTCCAGCAACTCCGGTTGAAATCTTAGGGTTTGAAGAGTTACCACAGGCAGGGGATGACTTTATCGTCCTTGAGGATGAAGAGAAGGCAAGGAGGATCGCCGAGTACCGACAAAGAAAGGCAAGAGAGGCTGAAGCGGCAAAGCAGACTAAGATCTCCTTAGAAAAGCTCTTTGAAAAACTAAAAGAGGGTGAGCTTAAAGAGCTTAAGATCGTTCTTAAGGCGGACACACAAGGAACGCTCGAAGCCCTTGATGCCTCACTACAAAAGCTCTCGACCGATAAGGTTAAAGTAACGATAATCAGAAAGGGGATCGGTGCTATAACTGAAAGCGACGTTATGCTTGCCTCGGCATCTGATGCCATCGTCATTGGTTTTAATGTTAAGCCAACCTCGCAAGCAAAAGAAATAGCTAAGCAAGAAGGGGTAGACATCCGCTTCTATGATGTTATCTACCATCTTCTTGAAGACATCAAGAAAGCGATGGAAGGACTGCTTGAGCCCGTTTATGAAGAGGTTATCACCGGTGTTGCAGAGGTTAGAGCTACCTTTAAAGTTCCTAAGGTCGGGGTTGTCGCTGGATGTTATGTTAAGGAGGGTGTTATAAGCAGGAATAACAAAGTTAGGGTCATCCGGGACGGAGTGGTAGTGTTTACCGGTGGAATTGCCAGTCTTAAGCGCTTTAAAGATGATGTAAAGGAAGTTCAAGCTGGGTACGAGTGCGGTCTTAAGATTGAAAACTTTAACGATGTAAAGGTAGGAGACATCATAGAAGCCTTTGAGATCAGAAAGGTTGAGCAAAAGCTTTAGACCCGTTAAATGGTTGTAGGAATAGCAAGGATAGAACTTTACTTTCCCTATCCTAACTCGTTAAAGGAAAAAAGGCAGATTTTACGGGCTCTAACTCAAAAGATAGAGGCAAACTTTAAACGAGTATCTATCGCTGAGGTTGACGGACATGACCTTTGGCAAAGGGCGGTCCTTGGAATTAGCCTTGTTGGAAAGGATAGGGAGTTTGTAGACAGTAGGCTAACGATGATCCTTGAATTTATTAAAAAAAATTCAGAGCTTGAAATCGTTAAGGCAGAAATTGACCTTATAGGATATTGAAGGAAAAATGAGCAGACGTTCGGAGCGAGTAGCAAGCCTCCTTCAAAATTTATTGTCAGAAATCATTATGTTTGAGCTAAACGATCCAATCTTTAAAAAATTCATAAGCATAACTGAAATTAAAATTGGTGATGATCTAAAAAAGGCAACTGTTTACTTTAGGGTCTACGATGCTGACCCTGCGGAGTTAGAGTCTGCCTTATCCAAGGCAAAGGGCTATATCAAGAAGCTTCTGGCAGAGAGGATGACCATAAAATTTCTTCCGGACATTGAGTTTAAGCAGGATCTACGAGAAGAGGAAGAAAAACGGCTTGACGAACTCTTTGCGAGGATTAAAAAATCTTGATGGACTTTTCAAAGGTTTACCAGTTTTTAAATTCAGCAAAGGACATCCTTTGTATCACTCATACCGCTCCTGACCTTGATGGTATATCAAGCATGCTCGCTTTTTATCAGGCTTTTAAAGATTTTCCTTTTCAAGGAGAAAAGAAAAGGAATTTCATCTTACTTCTTGAAGACATACCTCGTAAGGCTTATTTTTTGCCGAGTGTTGAAGCTATTGTCAAAGTAGAAGACCTATCAAATAGGATCAATCCAGAGCTCATTGTAGTTTTCGATGCCCACTGTCCGAAACGGATCAATGAGAAGGTTCTCTCTTCTTTTAGCAGACCAAGCTTAGCTATCATTTTTGACCATCATCATAGGGAAAGCTGCGAGACCTTTGCCGAAGAGCAGATAGACATAATTGACCCGTCTGCCCCCTCTACCACAGCCTTACTCTTTGATTTTTTTATTTCCACTGAATTGCCTATAACCCAAGAGGTCGCAACCCTTCTCCTTTTTGGATTATACTACGACACAGGTGGCTTTAGATACGAGAACGTCTCCGCAAGGACCTTTGAGATGGCTTCCCGGCTTACCAACCTTGGGGCAAACCCAAGCGCGGTAGCCAATGCTATCTATTCCAACCGGACGCTTGGTGAGATTAATCTTCTTAAGAGCGCCCTAAATCGTATGAAGCTTCTCAAAGACGGAAGAGTAATTATATCCTACTTGACTAAAGAAGATTTTGAGCTTTACGGGAAGGAGCTTGATGACTTGGCAAGCTTTTTTAGAGATGTAGAAGGAGTAATGCTTTCCATTTTAGTAAAAGAGCTTGATTATGACCATATATCAGTAAGCCTAAGGAGTAAGCCTCCCTACCCTTCCCTGCCCTTAGCTAAGGAGTTTGGGGGTGGTGGGCATGCCTATGCCTGCGGGTTTAGGGTTCGTTCTCATTCATTAGAAGAAGTCATACGTCTTTTAGAGGAAAAGATTTCCCAGCTTGAGTTTGTCGTTAGATGAGGATTAACGATTTTAAGAATTTATCAGGTGTGCTCGTTGTTGACAAGCCTCAAGGACTAACTTCCATGGATGTTGTTGAGGAGATAAAAAGGATCCTCAAAGTAAAGAAGGCTGGGCACGGCGGGACCCTTGACCCAATAGCCACAGGTGTATTGCCCGTTTTTTTAAATGAAGCCACAAAAGTTGCCCAGATCTTCCTTGAGGGAGATAAGCTTTATGAAGGAGTTATGCAGCTTGGGATAACTACAGACACTTACGACATAACTGGAGAGGTCTTAGCAAGCTTCGACCCGCGCTCTATCACCTTAGAGGATGTCCAAAGGATCATACCCCATTTTATAGGAGAGGTACAGCAGTCCCCACCCCCTTTTTCAGCGGCAAAGTATAAAGGGAGACCACTTTACAAGTATGCAAGGGATGGGCTTATCATAACCAAAAATCCAAAGACAGTAAGGATTTACGATTTTAAGATCCTTGAGATGAACGGAGCAGAGGTAAGATTTTTGCTTGCCTGCAGTAAAGGAACATATGTAAGGTCTTTGGTGCATGAGTTTGGACAAAGGCTTGGATGCGGAGCGGCGCTTAAAAGTTTAGTTAGGTTAAAAAAATCCGTTTTTACTCTTGACCAAGCTATAAGCCTTGATGAGATTAAACGGTTAGCTAAGGAAGATAGAACTTCTCTGCAAAAAAGAATTATTCCTCTTGAGAAGGCTTTAGAATTCTTACCCAAGGTAATCGTAAACGAAGAATTTGACCAAAAAATAAGGGCTGGGATTAGAATTCCAACCTCTTCTTTTCTCTCTTGGGTTCGCTTTCAAAAACTCTCCCTTAATCCCACTGAAAAG
>CAZJUD010000017.1:0-7568 GCA_964549125.1 uncultured Caldimicrobium sp. | reverse complement strand
CTCAAACGTCTATCTAAAAAGTATTCTATAGACTATTTTCCATCACATGCTAACTTTTACTTGTTAAAGCTTCCCAAGGATGATTTTTTTGATTTTTGTTTTAAGGAAGGTATATTAATAAGAGATTGTTCCAACTTTTACGGATTAAGTAAACACTATGTTAGAGTTTCAGTTAAGTTTAGAAAGTGGAATAAAATTTTTTTTGATGTATTAGAAAAATGGTTATATTAGAATATAGAAAATAATCTTACAATGCTTCTGGTATGAAGAACAAAAAAGTATACATTGTAGGAGTAGGTCCTGGCGACCCAAAGTACTTAACCTTGGAAGCTTTTGAAGTAATTAAAGGCCTGAAAAATTTTATCATTCCGCTAAAGAAGGGACAAAAAGAAGAGCTTACAAAGATTAGAGAAAAGATCATAGAATATTGCAAGCAGGGAGACACAAATTACAGGGTAATAAAAGTTGAGTTTCCTGAGAGAAAAAAGGGAGGAGTTTATAAATCTGAGGTTCAAAGTTGGAGGGATGAAAAAGCAAGTATATTGTCTGAGGTTTTAAAAGAAATAGACGAAGCCGGATTTTTAGTCTTAGGAGATCCATCTTTGTATGACGGGCATATAGAAATATTTAAAGAAGTTAAGACAAAAGTTCCATTAGAAATAGAAGTAATTCCTGGCATATCAACTTTAAATCTTTTGTCGGCAAAGCATAAGATTTCCTTAACAAAAATTGCAGAAAGCTTACTAATTACAACTCCAAGACCATTAAGAAAACAAAAAGAAATTTCAATGAATACTGTTGTTTTTTTAGACAACTATGAAACATTCAAACTGTTTAAAGAAGACAAAGAGTTGATTATCTACTGGGGAGCTTACCTCGGAACAGAAAAAGAAAGGCTATTTAGGGGTAAACTATCAGAATGTTGGCAAAAGATAGTAGAATTAAGAAAGGAGTTAAAAGAAAAATATGGATACTTAATGGAAACTTATTTGTTAATTAAAGATAAAAGAGATGAATAAAATATTTATTATTGGAATAGGGTTTAAACCTCTTGAAGAAAAAGCAAAACAATGTCTTACTAAAAGTTTATTCATTGTAAGTTCTTCAAGATTAGTTGAGGTATTTAAGAAGTATGATATATATAACGAAGTAAAAGATAAAATAGTTGTAATCAAGAAATTTAGTGATGTAATAAAATTTTTACAAGAAAAACTTACAATGGGGGATATAGCTCTCTTGGCAAGTGGAGATCCGCTTTTTTATGGAGCTGGTAACAAAGTGATAAAACTATTCGGAGAAGATAGGGTAGAGATATTCCCAGACCTTTCCTGTTTACAAAAAGGATTATCTCTTATAAAGAAAAGTTGGACTGAAAGTGAAACGATAAGTTTTCATGGAAGATGCATAGATTTAACGGAAATCATACAAAGGATTTCCAAAAAAAACATGCTTGTAGTGCTAACGGACCATCAAAATACTCCAAACTCAATTGCTCAAAGGCTTTTATCTTTGAATAAAGAGTATAGAGGAAGCTTAAGGTATTATGTGTTTGAAAGATTAGGTTATGAAGACGAAAAAATAAGTGTTTTTAACAGTGCAGAAGAGTTAATTTCTAAAGAATTTAAGGAGCCTAATTTTTTATTAATTGAAAAAAAGGATCCCCTACCTTATTTTAATTCTGAGGAGGCTCGCCGTGACCATTCTTCAGTGATCTTTGGTCTTAGAGAAGAGGAAATACACCATGAAAGAGGGATGATAACGAAAGATGAAGTGCGAGCTTGCATCTTGCACAAACTTTGTCCTCCAAGGGAAGGCATAATTTGGGACATCGGAGCAGGCTCAGGGTCAGTTAGTCTTGAACTTGCCCATATGTCTAAGGATTTGAAGGTCTACGCCATTGAAAAGGGAGATACTTCATTTATTGAAAAAAACATTGACTATTTTAAACTAAGCAATGTTAAAGTCATTAAAGGGGAAGCCCCTGAATGTTTGGAAGGTTTACCTAAGCCTGTCCGGATTTTTATTGGGGGTAGCGGGGGAAGACTAAGTGAAATTTTAGATTACATAGCAACCATTGAGACTGTTGAAGTTATAGTTATTTCAGCAATTACCATGGAAACTTTAAACATAGCTATGAAAAAGTTAGAAGAAAAGGGGTTTAAGGTTGATGCAACTCAGGTTCAGGCAACAAGATTAGTAAAAAAACATGAAAAATTCTTTCTACAAGCTCAAAATCCGGTCATAATTGTGCGAGGGATAAGATGAAGCTTTATGTGATAGGAGTTGGACCAGGAGATCCTGAACTTTTAACTATCAAAGCAAAAAGGATTTTAGAAGTATCAGATACCATATTTTGTCCAAAAGGAGGCAAAGAAAGTATAGCACTGTCTGTTGTTAAAAAGGTTATAGATACAAAAGATAAAAAGCTTGTGTATCTTGATTTTCCTATGGTTAAAACTAAGGACGAAAAAGAGAGAGGAAACTTAAAGCAAATTTGGGAAAATTTAGCAAAAAGAATCTTGTTAGAAATGACCAATGTTTCTTCTTTTATAACACTTGGGGACCCTTCACTATATAGTACCTTTTTTTATCTCTACGACTATCTGAAAGACAAAATAGCCATAGAGTTTATTCCGGGAGTAAGCTCAATCAATGCTTCAGCCTGCAGAATTCCTACAAGTCTTGGAATAGCTAATGAAAAGATTGCCCTTCTTCCTGTAAACTACGAAGTAGACTTAAAAGAAATTTCTGAAAAATTTGATACCATCGTCCTTTTAAAACCAAACAAACTTTTCAAAGAGATAAAAGACTTTTTTGCTAATAGAAATTTTGAGAGTTATTACATAAAAAGAGCAACAACTGAAGAAGAAGCGATCTACAAAAACTTAAATGATGTGCCAGAAGAAGACCTTGAATACTTTTCAATTGTAATCGCTAAAAAGGAGAAAATTGCACGATGAAAGTTTACTTTATAGGTGCTGGACCTGGCGATCCAGAGCTACTTACTATAAAAGCTTATAAAATCTTAAATTCTGCTGACTGCATAATCTATCCCGGAAGTTTAATCAACATAGAACTTCTTAAAGGTTTAAAAGGAGATTTGTATGATTCTGCTAATTTAAATTTAGAAAAGATTGTAGAAATTATGGAAAGGTATGTAAAAGATGGTAAAATTGTGGCAAGGATGGTAAGCGGAGATCCATCAATTTATAGTGCAATACAAGAACAGATTGAAGAGTTACGCAAGAAGAATATTCCGTATGAAATAATACCTGGAGTATCATCATACCAGGCAGCTTCAGCTAAGATGGGTATAGAATTAACCATTCCAGAAATATCTCAAACGATTATACTCACAAGATTTGCAGGTAAAACTGGTGGAGCATTAAGAGAAGAGATACAAAACTTAGCAAAGATAAGAGGAACGATGGTATTCTTCCTCTCAGCAAACTTAGCAGAAAGCCTTCAAAAAACCTTAGAAGAGGTCTTACCTCTTGATACTCCTATAGCCATAGCCTATAAAGTTTGCCATAAAGAAGAGAAATTTTTACATGGCTCATTGAAGGAGCTTCAATCTTTGCTAAAAGAACACAACATAAAGAAAACAGCTTTGATTTTTGTAGGAGAAGTCTTGAAAGCAGTTCAAGAAAACTTTAACAAAAGGTCAAAATTGTATGACAAAGGGTTTAGCTGGTAATTTTGCAGTTATTTATCTAAACAATAAGGGATTAAAATTAGCAGAAAAGATACTTAATTTCTTTCCATCTGCTAAGGTCTACAAGTTGAATCAAGTAGAAATAAAGGATTTGTGGGAAGAAGTTCCTGCAATCGTGTTTATCATGGCAACGGGTATTGTGGTCAGATGTATTGCTCCGTTAATCAAGGATAAGAAAAAAGATCCCGGTGTCTTAGTGATTGATGAAGAAGGAAGCCATGTAATACCCCTCCTTGGCGGTCATCAAGGTGGAGCAAATGAATTAGCAAAGACAATATCTTACCTTATCAATGCTAAACCAGTCATAACAACCTCCTCAGACTTAAACAATCTGCCTGCCCTTGACCTATGGATTGAACGTTGCCAACTTCTTGTTAAAAATGATGCACATTTGCCGAAAATTATGTCAAATTTTGTTGAAAACAAAAAAGTTAAAATATACATAAATTCTGATGCGATTCATTTACCTCTTTACTCTGAATATTTTGAAGTATGTACTAATTCAAAGGAGGCTCACCTTGTCATTACAAACAGGAAGTTAGAGGAATCTGAGGATAAGTTAATTCTAATTCCTCGGAACTTAATTTTAGGGGTAGGCTTACACGACTGGATAACTTATGATGAAATAGAAGAGGCTGTTAAAGGCACCTTTGATGAAGAAGGATTGTACTTTGAGGCTTTAAAAGGGGTTGCAACAATTGACAGAAAGGCAAACAATCCGGTATTAAGAGACTTTTGTCAGAAACATAAGCTTGAGCTTTATAGTTTTAAGGTTGAAGACCTAAGCAAAGTAGAAAGTGTAAGCAAGTCAGACATTGTTGAAAAAAGGATTGGTGTTTCTTCAGTTTGTGAGCAATCTGCAATCTTTGCAAGTAAAGGAAGGCTTTTAGTTACTAAGAGAGTATTTAAAAATCTAACTATTGCAGTTGCAGAAAGTCCTTACTATGTGAAAGGTAAAATATATGTAGTTGGTATTGGTCCAGGTAATATGGATTTAATCACACCAAAAGCTATAAAAGCGCTAAGAGAAGCAGATATTATAATAGGGTATAAGACCTACATCCAACAAGTAGAAGCTTTAATCAAAGATAAAAAAACTTTTGCATACAGTATGACTGAAGAAGTAAAGAGGGCAAAATTAGCAATTGATTTAGCTTTAAAGGGGATGATAGTTGCAGTGGTAAGTGGTGGAGACCCAGGTATTTATGGAATGGCAGGATTAATCTTAGAAATCATATCTCAAAATAATCTTAACATAACAGTAGAAATCATACCAGGAGTTTCGGCTTTTAATTCAGCATCTGCGTTAGTGGGAGCACCTATAATGAACGATTTTGTATGCATTAGTCTTTCTGATAGACTTACTCCTTGGGAGGAAATAGAGAAAAGATTAGAACACTCAGCAAAGGCTGATTTTGTTATTGTACTGTATAATCCCAAAAGCACTAAAAGAACGGAAAATTTAACTAAGGCAAAAAAAATTATTCTTAACTATAGAGATGGACACACACCCGTTGCTATTGTAAAAAATGCTAATCGTAATGGACAAGAAATTGTTCTTACTATACTGGAAGATATGGATAAATATCCAGTAGACATGAATACAACATTGATTATAGGAAATTCTCAAAGTTTTGTGTATAAAAATTTTTTAATAACTCCGAGAGGGTATAAAAGGAAGTATGAAGAAGAATACAGGATTATCGGGAGTGTTGTGGGATGAATCTTACCTCTGGGGAATATGGTTGATCGATGCTTTAACAAGGACCAACATCGGCTTTGAGGTGATTAAAGCAAAAGATTTAGAGCAACTTGATAAGTACAGGATACTTTTTGTTCCCGGAGGCTGGGCAAGCAACAAGATAAAGGCTATTGGAGAAGAGGGCTCTAAATTGATTAAGGAGTTTGTTAAGGAAGGAGGTATTTATTTCGGAATATGCGGGGGAGCCGGTTTAGCAACTAAAGAAGGGCTTGGACTGGTTGATGTTAGGAGAAAAAAGGATAGAGTTCCAAGCTTTAGTGGTCCCTTCTTAGCAAGAATCTTTGACCATCCTCTGTGGAAGGGAATTACAACACCCAATTTTTTTCTATGGTGGCCCTCTGAACTTGAGCTTGAGGACAAAAACATTAAAGTATTAGCAACCTTTTTAGCTCCCCTACCCAATGCGTTTAGCTCTGATATTCCCGTTCAGGACTTCAACGACCTTTGGGACGAATTAGAATCTCTTTATGAAATAAAACTAAACCCAAAGGAGATGGAAAATAGTCCACTCTTTTTGGAAGCAAAATTGGAAAAAGGAACAGTTTACCTATCACTCATACATTTCGATACTCCAAAGGATAAGTCGGGACATAAAGTTTTAAAAAATTTAAAAGAATGTTATCAACTTTCAGAAAATAAGCAAAGAAATAGCTATAAAAAGTTAGTAAACAATGAAACAGTAGATCAGGAAAAAATTAAAATTATCGACGAAATGTATAAGGAAATTAAGAAATTAATTTCTTTTTGTGAAAGAAATTTTCTTTTAATAAAAAGGTATAACTTTATGTATCAATGGAGACGAGGAATAAG
Organism: uncultured Caldimicrobium sp.; assembly: GCA_964549125.1. Lineage (GTDB taxonomy): Bacteria > Desulfobacterota > Thermodesulfobacteria > Thermodesulfobacteriales > Thermodesulfobacteriaceae > WYEG01. The sequence continues at coordinate 1,281 of CAZJUD010000017.1, read as the reverse complement.
AGGCTTTGAGTACATTAACCTTTACTTCATGATAAAAAGACTTCAAAAAGAAACAATAGAAAATCAGTGGTTGCTATCATTTATTGATATTAAAAAGCTTATTGAATTAAGAAATGAAATAAAAATTTTTATTAAAAAAGCAACAGTACTTCTTAAGAAAGAAAGAATTCTTTTACAAAAATCAAAACTAACTTATAACTATACAGAAGACGAAGAGATTAGTTCAATAAGAAAGGAGCTTTTTGGAAGTCGAAAAAGTTATGATGGATTTTACAAGCAACTAATTGATAAAATTGACGATCAACTATACACCTTGTTTAAAGTTAAATTTAATAATTAAAATGTTGATATTTGTAATAGGAGGAATAAAAAGTGGAAAGACTAAATTTGCTCTTAGACAAGCTGAAGAATCTTCTAAGGGTCGGCTATACTATGTAGCTACAGCAAGCCCAATTGATGAGGAAATGATAAAAAGAATAGAAGAACACAAAAAAGAGAGGGGCGATAGATGGATAACAATAGAGGAGCCAATAGACTTAGTAAGAGCATTTAGAGAAATTCCACAAGGTGCCTCAGTTGTAATAGATTGTTTAACAACATGGATTACTAATCTATTAGTTGAGGGATATGACGTATATAAATTCATTGATAACTTTCTTAGTGTCTTGTCAGAAATAAAAGATAAATTCAAAATTGTTATAATTTCAAACGAAGTAGGCTTAGGGATTATTCCAGTTGAACCCCTCAGTAGAAAGTTTATTGACATAGTTGGGAATTTACATCAAAGGATAGTCCAAATTGCTGATGAATTTTATTTTATTCTTTGCGGTTGTGAAATAAAAATAAAATAACCTTTACTTATTAATTTTTAGCTTAAGATTTAAAAAGGCGTGAGAATGGTAAGAATTTTTGTTTATGGAACTTTAAGAAAAGGCGAGTGTAGAAACTATATTCTATCTGATTGCCAATTCCTTGGATATGCAAAGGCAAAGGGATTTGTTCTTTACAACATAGGTGCATTTCCAGGAATGGTTGAAGGAGAGGGAGAGGTTATTGGGGAAGTCTATGAGATACCTAAAGACTTACTTGAGAAGCTTGATTGGGTAGAAGGAGTCCCAGACTTATTCCGAAGGGAGATTATTGAAGTTAGACTTGAAGATGGACAAACTATTTCTGTCTACGCTTACATATACAACAGAGGAGTAAAGAATAAGCTATTAATTCCTTCTGGTGATTGGAAGGATGTAAGTAAAGTATAAGAAAACTATTAAGTATCGGAAT
>CAZJUD010000016.1:0-2973 GCA_964549125.1 uncultured Caldimicrobium sp. | reverse complement strand
CTTTGCCTCAGGACGACAGAAGGAGAGCTCAGGATGACAGAAGGAGGGCTCAGAACGACAGAAGGAGGGCTCAGGACGACAGAAGGAGGGCTCAGGATGATAGAAGGAGGGCTCAGAGTGACGAGAAAAGAGGAGGTTGCAATCCTTGAGGACCTCCCCCCAAAATTCCGTTATTACCTCTAAGCGTAAAAGATTTTCCTTGATTTTTCTCGGTAGGGGAAGGTTGTGAATAGAGGACCTAACTGATACCATGTCTTTTTTTAGCCCTTTCCAGCTCGCTAAAAACCATCTCCTTTAGTTTTCCAAGAAACTCAGGAGAATCAGCCTCAAACCGAAGGACAAGGACAGGTTGAGTGTTTGAGGCTCTGACCAAAGCCCAACCCTCAGGAAACTCAATCCGAGCACCATCTATGTCTATCACCTCAAAGCCCTTCTCCTTAAAAACTTTTATCAGGTCAGATACTATTTGAAACTTTACCTCATCTGGGCAATCGGTCCTAATCTCCGGGGTGGAATACCGAACAGGGAGGTCAGAAAGATACTGGGATAAAGGCTTGTCGGCTTGACTTAGAATTTCAGCAAGCCTTAAGCTTGCATAAACCCCGTCGTCAAACCCGAACCATCTGTCAGCAAAAAAGATATGACCGCTCATCTCGCCAGCAAGAAGAGCTTCCTCTTCCTTCATCTTTTTCTTTATAAGGGAATGCCCAGTCTTCCACATAATAGGTTGACCGCCAAGCTCCTTTACCTTTTGAAAAAGGACCCTTGAACACTTGACCTCAGCAATAATCTTTGCTCCCTTCACCCTCTTTAAAAGGTCTTTTGCAAAGATGATAAGAAGTTCGTCACCCCAGATGATGTTTCCCTTCTCGTCAACGACGCCAAGCCTATCTCCGTCACCATCGTAGCCAAACCCAACATCGCACCCCTCCTTTAGGACCGTCTCTTTCAAATATTTAAGATTTTCTGGGACTACCGGGTCAGGAAAATGAACCGGAAAAGTTCCATCAACCTCACAAAAAAGAGGATAAACTTGACAGCCAAGGTTTTCAAAAACCTTCGGTGCCGTCAAGGAACAAACTCCATGCCCTGCATCAAGGGCAACGCGCAAAGTGCGAGAAATCTTTATGTTTTCAGTAAGATAATTGATGTAATCATCAAGGATGTTGGCTTCTTCTAAAGCACCTTCCCCTTCTTCAAAGTCTCCCTTTTCAATAAGGTGATAAAGATCCTTAATTTTCTCGCCATAGATGGTCTCTTTGCCTACGCAGATTTTAAGACCGTTAAACTCCGGTGGATTGTGAGAACCAGTAACCTGTATGCCTCCGTCAACATTTTCAAGTCTAAACAGAGAAAAGTACATAACAGGAGTGGGAGTAACTCCGATATCAACGACTGAGACACCGGTTGACCTAATTCCATCCATCAAAGCCTGCTGAAGACTTGGGCTTGAAAGCCTACCATCACGCCCACAAACTACCCTTCTGCCGCCAAGCCTTCTTATACTGGTTCCATAGGCTTTCCCTATGGCAAAAACTACATCTTCAGTGAAATCAACTCCAACTTTCCCTCGGATGTCATACTCCCTAAAGATGTAAGGACTAACCTTCATAAATGCCTCCTTAAATCTTTTACATGCCTGCCTTCTCGTTTACAAGCCTTTTAAGTTCTAAGTAGGTCTCCCTAAGCTTGTAGATGTACTCAAGGTATAGAGGAAGCTCAGAGAGGGGGAGGCTTTGCGGTCCATCGCAGAGAGCCCTTTCGGGCTGAGGATGAAACTCAACCAATATGGCGTTTGCTCCAGCTATCACACCTTGAGCGGACACATGGAAGATGTCTCTTATACCGTCAGGTGCTTTAACTTTAGACCCAACAGGATGGGAGGGGTCGATGCAGACTGGTAGTCGTGTAAGCCTTTTTACGACAGGCACATGGGCAAAGTCTACCAAATTCCTATGCGGGTCTCCAAGATGGGTCCTCACCCCGCGCAGACAGAAAATAATCTTTGTGTTCCCTTCTGAGGCAATGTATTCAGCGGCGTTAAGGCTCTCCTCAAGGGCTAAGCCATAGCCCCTTTTGTAAAGGACAGGAAATTCCTGCTGTTTGCCAACGGCCTTTAAAAGTTCAAAGTTTTGAGCGTTTCTCGTGCCAATCTGCAAAATCACTCCGCATGGATTGCCAGCCAAGTCTAAGGCTTCTTTGATCTCTTCTATGTGATGGGGGGCAAGGACTTCCATCACCAAGACCCTTATACCGTACTTCCCTGCAAGCTCAAACAGCCAGGGTAAGCATTCTTTACCGTGCCCCTGAAAGTCGTAGGGCGATGTTCTTGGCTTGTAGGCGCCCATTCTAGCGCAACAAATCCCGTTTTCTTTAAGGGCTCTAAAAGTGGCTTCAGCATTCTCATAGGTGTCAACGGCGCATTGACCAGCAAAGATATGAAAGCTATCTTGGCTAAAGGTAAGACCAGCATACTCAAAACCAAAATCGGCAAGTGTTCCGTGTCTCCCGATAAGCCTGTATTTGGCTGTGACTTTTATGGCTTTTTCAACGCCAGGCAAGTTTTCAACTTCTTCCAAGGGAACCATATAGTCCTCCCCAATCAGATGCACCTCTATGAGATTCCTCGTAACCCCTTGATGCTCCATAACCTTGACTTGCAAGTGAGGAAATCGTTTAAGATATTCTATAAGGTCTTTGAATTCCTTACTTTCTTTAGTGATGTGAGGCTCAAGAATGATGATCATGTCAACCCCCCGTAGTTAATATCTTGTTTATAACTATTATAACCTTTTAAGCCATCTTGTAAACCTGGAGAGTCATCAATCAATTTTTTAATAATCCTATTCTTTATCTTATGTAATGTCAATTTTAATGAAAGAGGTTGTTTGAAAAATCTTGCAAACATACCTTGCCATCTTAAGGGAGAATCAAAGACCTCTGAGACCCTTCGGCCTTGCGTCCTCAGGGCGA
>CAZJUD010000015.1:0-2840 GCA_964549125.1 uncultured Caldimicrobium sp. | reverse complement strand
CTGAACCGCTCTTCCGATCTTCTTAAGTTTAAATATGGAAAGCACTTTATCCAGAAGTAAATGTTCTTTTTAAAAGGTTTATAAACTCTTCTGCCCTTTCAATTGCATCAAACTCAAACATAAAAACTGTTTTTTTCCCTTTTTTCTTAACCTCTACCTTTGTCCCAAAAAGCTTGCTTAAGTCTTCAGACAAATAAACAAGGTCAGGATCCACTTCTTTCTTCCTTGCTTTTGGGCTACCTTCTAATATTTTTCTAACAAGCTCCTCAGTCTGGCGTACCGAAAGCCCTTTTTTTATTACAATCTCTCGTATCTGTAGGATACTTTCTTTATTTTGTAGAGATAACAGAGCCTTAGCATGCCCAACGGTAAGTCGTCCTTCTAAAAGGTCCTGCTTAATTTCTTCCGGCAGTTTTAATATTCTTAAAAGGTTGGCAACCGTTGCCCGATCCTTACCCACCCTTTCAGCTACTTCCTCTTGAGTAAGACCAAACCTTTCCATCAAAGTTTGATAGGCAAGGGCAGTTTCAATAGGGTTTAAGTCTTTTCTTTGAAGGTTTTCAATCAAAGCAATAAAAAGCGCAGATCGGTCGTCAAGCTCTTTAATTACTGCTGGAACTTCTTTCCAACCAAGCTTTTTAACTGCCCTAAGCCTTCTTTCCCCAGCTACACATTCATAAAGACCATTTCCTAAGGGGCGGACCAAAATTGGTTGAAGAAGCCCTTCCTTTTCAATCGAGGCTAAAAGTTCCTTGAATTCCTGATCTTCCTTAAAGGTTATCCTCGGCTGAAGAGAAGAAAATACGATGTTTTCAACAGGTATTTGTTGTAAAGATTCCTTTTCGCTTAGCTCAGGGATTAGCTCCGATAGCCCCCTTCCGAGCCTGCTTTTTTTGTTCATAGGGCCTTTATGATGGGTGGTATGTTCTGCAGGTTTAGCTCCCTCTCCATTTGATAGCCAAGAGAAAGCACAAGGTCGTCCCTGAAATGGGGACCTATAATCTGCACACCCAATGGTAAATGTTCTTCCGTAAAACCGCTTGGTAAGCTTAATCCCGGAAGACCCGCAAGGTTTACAGGAATGGTAAAGATATCTGAAAGATACATCTGCAACGGGTTAGAAACCTTTTCTCCAAGTTTAAAGGGTGGAGTAGGAGAGACAGGGGTTAAGAGAAGGTCTACCTCTTCAAAGGCTTTTAAGAAGTCCCGTTTGATAAGGGTTCGGACCTTGCTTGCTTTAAGATAAAAGGCATCATAATATCCTGCAGAGAGGGAATAGGTACCAAGCATGATTCTTCTTTTCACTTCCCTTCCAAATCCCTCACCCCGGCTCTTTTTATACATTTCTATAAGACCTTTTCCTTCAACCCTGAGCCCATACTTTACTCCATCGTAACGTGCTAAGTTTGACGCTGCCTCAGCCGGGGCAATTATGTAGTAAACTGAGACTGCATACTTTGTATGAGGAAGACTAACTTCCTTTACTTCATGTCCAAGCTTTTTTAAAAGCAAAAGCATGTCTTCAAAGTTTCTCTCCACTTCTGGATGAAGCTCGTGCTCAAAGTATTCCTTAGGTATACCTATGCGGAACTTACTGGTTTTATTTTCTTGGAGGGACCGGGTAAAAACTGGGACCTCCCTTGGCGCTGAGGTTGAATCATATGGGTCATGCCCAGATATTACCTCAAGAAGAAGGGCTGTATCTTCAATGTTTAAAGCAAAGGGTCCGATTTGGTCAAGGGATGAGGCAAAGGCAACAAGCCCAAAACGGGAAACCAAGCTGTAGGTTGGCTTCATGCCAACCACTCCACAAAAACAGGCAGGTTGTCTTATTGAGCCACCTGTATCAGATCCCAAAGCCCCTAAGCCCATTCTACAAGCTACAGCAACCGCTGACCCACCTGAAGAACCACCTGGCACCCTCTCTAAATCCCAAGGGTTTTTAGTCGGAAAGAAGGCAGAGTTCTCGGTAGAAGACCCCATGGCAAATTCGTCAAGGTTTGTCTTACCAAGAAAGATAGCACCCTCTTCTTTAAGCTTGAGGATAACCGTTGCATCGTAGGGGGCGATGTAGTTTTGGAGGATCTTTGAGGCGCAGGTTGTTGGGTGTCCTTTAATCAAGATATTGTCTTTTATGGCAAGGGGAATGCCAAGAAGCTTTCCCTGCTTCCCAGCCCTTCTCTTCTCATCTGCAAGCCTTGCCTGCTCTAAAGCCCATTCTTCGTTCACATAAAGATAAGCTTTAACCTCAGGGTCTATTTTTTTTATCCTTTCAAGACAAGCTTGAGTTAGCTCTAAGGATGAAATTTCCCCTTTATTTAAAAGCTCAAGAGCCCGTTTGATGGTTAGGCTGTTTAGGTCAAAAGAGCTCATCTATCTTTCCTCCAACCGTGAATGTTGCTTTAAGGCACCTTAACCACTTTAGGGACGACTATCATATTTTCCCAAACATCTGGCGCGTTAGCTAAGATTGCTTCAATATCTTCAAAGGGTTTTACTTCATCTTCCCTCATGGGTGTATCCCAGGTCAAAGGATGAAAGGTTGGTTGAACATTTTCAGTATCGACCTCTTTCAGCGAAGCAAAGTAATCGAGAATTTTAGAAAGCTCATCGGTATAAGTTTGAGCTTCCTCTTCAGATAACTCAAGCCTTGCTAAATGGGCGATCCTTTTTACTTCATCGAAGCTTATACCCATAAAAGCCTCCCACGTCATAGATGATTTGCTTTTAGTATAATCAATAATTTCAGAATTGCTATTCAGTTAATCGTCGATATTTCAAAAATCTATCATGAAAAATTTTTTAAATCTTAAAGCAAAAAAACAAAAAAAAGAAAATTG
>CAZJUD010000014.1:0-8428 GCA_964549125.1 uncultured Caldimicrobium sp. | reverse complement strand
TATCCAAAAAATACTCTATCACCCCGTCGCAATCCCTTTTTAAAGAGGGCAGGCTTCCACTTATCATGTGGTAATAGCTTAACCCTCTCAATTTTGTGTCGCAATCCCTTTTTATAGAGGGCGGGCTTCTACTTGCTAATTTTAAAAGCGGTTTTCTTGGCTAAGTTTGCCTAAAAATTGCCTTAAAAGGCTAAGCATGTGAAATAGGTATCAAAGGTGAGGTAAAGCTTTAAGCCTGCCCTGCCCGCTATTCACTTGTCAAAGAGCAGAGGCTACTTGCTACTCTCAACTAAGTAGCAAGCTTAATAACAATCTACACAAAAACTTAAAAAAAGTCAAGAAGATTTAAGAGTTTTTAAGAAAATTTCTGGAATAGGTGGCAAATGGTTTAGATGGTTTAGCTAAAATGCTTTAATTCGTCTAATCTTTAAACTCTACGTTATCTGGAGCTGAGGTCCTTTGCTGCACCAAGGTTATTCAGAGTAAGGAGACAAGGGTTGACGAGGATTTTCTGAATAGCCCTTATACTTCTTGACATTAAATAACACTTTTGATAAATTTAAAAGCATGGAGGAGCTTGCCCGTTTTGGTATATCAATTCCTAAGGATTTGTTAAGTGCCTTTGACGAATACATCAGAAGGAAGCACTATGCCAATCGTTCCGAAGCCATAAGGGACCTTATAAGGCAAAAGCTTGTTGAAGAGGAGTGGAGAGAATCAAAGGAAGAGGTTGCAGGCGTCATCACCTATCTTTACGACCATCACAAGCGGGAGCTTGTCGATAAGCTCATGGACATTCAACATGATTATTTTGATAAAATTATCACCACTCAGCATATTCATGTTGACCATCATCGGTGCTTGGAAGTAGTTTTAGTTAAAGGCAAGGCAAACGAGATAAAGGAGCTTGCTGACAGGATTCAGGCTCTAAAAGGTGTCTTGCATCTAAACCTTACGCTAACTACACTTGGGAAAAATATCCCTGCTTAACCGTCATTGACTCATAGAATTTCCCTCAGCGTTATTCCTTAGCACATCTAAGACCGTTTAAAAAAGTTCACGCAATTCTTTCTTGCTAAGCCTTAGCGAGGCATCTCCTATTTTCAGGGAAGGAAGAAAGGAAGGGTGACCCCTCGTCTAATGGCTCGGGGGACAAAGAAGGGGGCTCGGGGTGCCTTGCTTTTTAGCCTTCCACGGGCACAAAGTCTATGTAGAACCTTCGTAGGTCTACCTTTTTAAGTTTCACCTTAAGTCTCTGTCCTATCTGATAGACCTTCCCCTTAGTCTTTCCGATAAGACTAATCCCCTTTTCATCAAGAACATACACATCGTCCACCAGGTCGATCACCCTTACCACGCCGCTAACCATGTATTCCTCAAGGTCAACAAAGAACCCAAAGGCAGAAACACCGCTTATTATGCCGTAGAATTCTTGCCCGACCTTATCCTGCATGAAGAAGGCTTGAAGCCTCTTTACCACCTCTCTTTCCGCTTCCTCTGCCTTTCTTTCCCTTTCAGAAAGATGCTTCCCCATGACTAAAAGCTCCTCCTCAGTATAGGGAGGCTTTCTCTTTCTTAAAGCCCTTTTTAATACTCGATGAACCACCAAGTCAGGATACCTTCTAATGGGGGAAGTAAAGTGGCAGTAATGCGTTTCAGCTAACCCAAAGTGTCCAACATTCTCTGGAGAATAACGAGCCTGCTTAAGGGAGCGAAGGACGAGATGGTTGAAAAGATGCTCAACTGGCTTTCCTTCAAACTGCTTAAGTAGCTCCTGGATGAAGCTTGGGCTGACCTCTTCTGGGACCTCGATTGGGTAGCCAAGGGATAGAAAAATCTCGCTAAGCTCTCTTAGCTTGTTTGGGTCTGGCTCTTCATGCACACGGTATAGGAAAGGATATCCAAGCTCGGTTAGGTATTCAGCAACAGCCACATTTGCGGCGATCATGAAATCCTCAATCAGCATGTGGGCTGGGTTCCTTTCTCTTTTGATGATGTTTTCTATCCTCCCTTCAAGATTGATCAAGATTTCAGGCTCAGGAAGGTCAAAATCAAGGCTTCCTTTCTTTGTCCTTTGAGCTCGGATGAGCTGAGAAAGCTCAAGGGCTGAGTTTAGCATAGGATAAAGCCCTTTGTATTTTTCGATAACCTCTTTATCTCCGTCAATGAGCATCCTTTTAACTTCAGTGTAGGTAAGCCTGGCTTTTGACCTTATCACCCCTTCATAAAACTTTTTCCCTTTGACCTTTCCATTCTTTGTATAGTCTATTTCCACAACCATAACCAAACGGTCCACATAGGGCTTTAGACTGCAGAGATGGTTTGATAGCTTTTCCGGGAACATGGGTATGACCATAGTTGGAAAATACACGCTTGTCCCTCGGAGATAAGCGTCTTTGTCAAGGAAAGAATTCATCGGAACATAGTGGGACACATCCGCTATGGCTACATAGAGTTTGAAGCCTTTGGAAGTTTCTTTAACGCAGATTGCGTCGTCAAAATCCCGAGCGTTTTCCCCGTCTATGGTAACGAAGGGGTGGTCTCTTAGGTCAACCCTTCCAGCCTTATCTTCATCCTGAACCTCAAGGGGAAGCTTTAAGAGCTCCTTTTTTGCCTGTTCAGGAAGCTCAAAAGGAAGGTCCTGCTCGTAGATAACCGCCCAGATATGGGTGTTAATTTCCTGCGGGTCGCCAAGGTCCCTTAAAACTTCCCCTACAGGGACGCCAAACTCTGAGGACCCTTGGATGATCTTAGCCACAACCAGATGGTCTGGGAGAGCCTTTCCTCTTCTTTTTTTGGGGATGTAGAGCTCAAAAGGGATCCTTGGGTCCTCCGGCTCAACAAAGAAAAGTTTATTTCGCTTAACCAAATACCCAACGATGTACTTCCGTTTCCTTTCTAAAACTGAAAGAACTCTGCCTTCAGGTCCCTTTTTAGCTACCTTTTCAATCTGGACGAGAACAATGTCCCCATCGAGAGCCTTTCCCACCTTCCTTGGAGGAATAAACACCGTCTCCCCATCTTCGGTTTCTACGAAGGCAAACCCATCGGGATGAACACGGATCTTCCCTTTTTTTGCTGAAAACTGGGAAGGTAGACCGAATTTTCTCTTCCTTATCTGGACAAGCTTTCCCTCTTGGCAAAGCTTTTTTACAAGCTCTCGGAAGGTTTGCCTTTCTGCCTTAGGGATGTTAAGGAAATGGTATAGCTCCCGAAGCAGGAGAGGTTTTTTAGCTGTTTGAAAAAGCTTTAGAATTTCATCTTCAAGGGATGATGACTTAGCCTTTGTTTTCTTCTTTTTTTTCATTATTTAAGGTTTAGATACTTGATGGCAAGCTCAAGGTCCTCGTCCGTTGAGGTGAGATGAAGCCCTGCCTTAGGCCCCTGTCTTACTAAACGCCTAAGCTCATCAGCCGTTTTAATGCCTTTGGAGGAAACAAGGTTTTCAAGGCTATCCTTGCCCTTATGACATTTTAGGCACTTAAAGGTCTCAGCCTGAGAGCTCTTTTGCTGGAAGGCTATAGCTGAAAGAAGGATTATGCCGACTATAACAAGGGAGAGGTCACGCATAACCATATGTTTCCTCCTGCTATAGCTTTAGAGCCTTGATAAGAATGTAGCTTATCAAAAGGGCAGCAGATATGCGAAGGACCCAAAGGTACCAAGGGCTTTCTTTAAGGTAGGTGATCATGAAGTTTTTATACCTTTGCCAAAGGGAAGGTTTGCTCAAGTCTTTATCACCTCGTAGACACCTGGTAGATGTCTGTATTTTTCTGCATAGTCAAGTCCATAGCCAACAAGAAAACCTTTTTCTACCACAAATCCCACATAATCAATGGGCACATCCACCTTACGCCTCTCCCTTTTGTCAATTAGGGCGCAAACCTTGACTATTTTAGGCTTATGAAGCTTGAGATGCTCAAGCAGAAACTTTACGGTTAAACCGGTGTCAACTATATCCTCAACGAGTATCACCGTCTTCCCTTCAAGTGGTAGCTCTACATCCTTGGTGATTGTTACTTCTTCTGAGGAAGTATCGGAGTAGCCGTAGCTCTTAACCCGGACAAAGTCTATGAAGACATCCTTTTTGTCAAGAGCCCGAACTAAGTCGGCAAGAAAGATAAAAGACCCCTTTAGGGTACCTACAAAAACAAGCTCATCCTCAGCAAAGTCTTTGAGGATCTGCTTGGCAAGCTCGGAGACTTTGCTTGCGATTTCAGAAGGTGAGATAAGAAGTTTTAGGGTCTCTTTGTTCATTTTAATTAAATATTATATATCAAGCTCGCGATATTCCAAGGCATGTTGATAGATAAATTCCCTGCGGGGTTCTACATTTTCACCCATAAGGACAGAAAAGAGCTCGCTTGCCTTCTCGGCATCCTTTAAGGAAACCCTTTTTAAAACCCTTCGCTCAGGGTCCATGGTTGTCTCCCAGAGTTGTTTTGGGTTCATCTCACCTAAACCTTTGTAACGCTGGATGTAAAGCCCCTTTCTTGCCTCCTCTCTAAGAAAGGTGAGGATTTCAAAGAGGGAAAAGGGAAAGCCCTGAAAAATCCTCTCCTCATCTTTGAATTTTACCCTTAAATCCTGATTAAGGTAAGGTTTGATACCTTCAAAGAGCTTGACGAGCTCGCGATAATCCTTCTCTAAGATCAACTCAGGACCAACCTTACAGAAGCTTATCCCTTCCTTCTCCGAGAGGAGATGAAATTCGTAATACTTAGGGTTGTAGCTACTTGGTTTTACCTTGGAGATTTTAAAGGACCGCTTAACCACTTCTTGAGAAAGCCTTTCCACGTCCTCTTCCTTTTCAAGGTTGACAAGGGAGACATACCCAAGGGTAAGAAGGAGGAGCACAACCTCGGGAGGATAGGTTTTTTTGGCAAGGGCTAAGAGATGCCTTTCTATCTTGCAAAGGGTGGAAAAAAAAGACTCGGGGTTAGAGAAGGCAGGAGCTAAGCTTAAGTTTTTAGCAATTCGTTTCAGGAGAAACTTGTCAAGCTCTTCGTCGTCCTTGAGATAATACTCCTTTTTGCCCTCAACTACACGGTAGAGAGGAGGTTGGGCGATGTAGAGCCAACCTCTCTCGATTATAGGAGCCATTTGCCTGTAGAAAAAGGTAAGAAGAAGGGTCCTTATGTGGGCACCGTCAATGTCAGCATCGGTCATGATGATAATTCGCCTAAAATTGCACTTATCTGGGTCGAAAGAATCGCCTATTCCGCAAGCAAGAGTAGCAATAAGCCCCTTTATCTCTTCCGATTTTAACATCTTGTCAAGGCTTGCCTTTTCTACATTCAGAATCTTTCCCCTTAACGGGAGGATGGCTTGAAATCTTCGGTCCCTTGCCTGCTTTGCCGAACCACCGGCTGAGTCTCCTTCAACGATGAAAAGCTCTCGTCTTTCAGGGTCCTTTTCCGTGCAATCTGCAAGCTTTCCAGCCGTGATAAACTCCTCAAGCTCGCTCTTCTTTTTGGTAAGTTCCCTTGCCTTTCTTGCTGCTTCCCTTTCTTTGGCTGTTTGAATGACCCTCTGTAAGATCTTTTTTGCCTCTTGGGGGTTGCTTTCAAAGAACTTGAGTAGTCCCTCGTAGACGATGGAATCGACGATAGATTTGACTTCGCTATTGCCAAGCTTCATCTTGGTTTGCCCCTCAAATTGAGGGTCAGGCACCTTAAGAGATATTATCGCACAGAGCCCTTCTCTTACATCTTCTCCTTCAAGCTTTGGTCCTTTGTAGGATTTATCCTCAGAAAGATAACGGTTTAAGGCCCTTGTTAGGGCTGTCCTAAAACCTACGACATGCGTCCCCCCTTCTTTGGTGTGAATGTTGTTGACATAACTAAAAACGGTCTCCGTTGAGGAAGTATTGTATTGAAGGGCAACCTCTACCTTGACCTTGTCCTTCTCCCCTGAAATGTAGATTACCTTTGAATGGACAGGCTCCTTCTTCTGGTTTAAAACCTTGACATACTCTACTATACCTCCCTTTTGATGAAACTTTTCGCTGTAGCCTACCCTTTCGTCCACAAGATAAAAGGTTATTTCAGGATTTAAGAAGGAAAGCTCTCTGATCCTTCTTTTAACGGTCTCAAGGTCAAACTCAAGGTCTCCAAAGATTTCGGGGTCAGGCTTAAACCTGACTAAGGTGCCCCTTTTGTTAGTCTTTCCTATGACCTCGATGGGAGTAAGGGGGACCCCTCGGGAGTATTTTTGCTGATATATCTTCCCATCCCGGTAGACGTTGACGACAAGCCATTCTGAGAGAGCGTTTACCACTGATACACCAACTCCGTGGAGTCCTCCCGAAACCTTGTAAACTCCGTGGTCAAACTTTGCCCCTGCATGAAGTCTTGTCATAACAAGCTCAAGGGCTGGGACTTTTTCTTCTGGATGGATGTCAACGGGTATGCCCCTTCCGTTATCTTCAACGCTTGCTGAGCCGTCCTTGTAAAGGGTTACCCGGATCTCGTTTGCATAACCTGCTAAGGCTTCATCAACGGCGTTGTCAAGGACCTCCCAAAGAAGGTGATGAAAGCCTTCCGGACCGGTAGACCCTATGTACATCGCTGGTCTCATCCGGACCCCTTCAAGTCCGGACAAGACCTTTATATCCTTAGCTACATATTCACTCATAGTGATTAGACCCTCAGTTTAACGAATTTTTTTGATTTAAATGACCATAGGCATCACAATGTAGAGAAAGCCTTCATCACGGTAGCCAAAGATCCCGGCTGGGCTTCTTTCATCCTTGAACTTAAGGTCAACCTCCTCGGATTGCATGACCTCAAGCGGGTCAAGCAGATACTCCGAATTGAAGCTTATGGAGAAAGGTTCTCCGTCATAGCTACACCCAAGCCTTATCTGGGAACGCCCAAGCTCAGTCTCCTGACTGGTAAGGATTAGTTCATTCTTGTTTAAAGTTAGGGTAACAGGTTTAAACTTTTCAGTAACCAAAAGGGAAACTCTCCTTAAGGCGTCCATCAAAAGCCTTCTATCCACCTTAGCTACCCTTTCAAAGGTTTGAGGGACTACCGCCCTATAATCGGGAAAGCTCCCCTCAATGGTTCTACTAAAGAAGACCCCAAGGCTTGTCCAGAGGACGGCATAGTTGTTGATGTAAGCAAGCTTTACCGTTATTTCATCTTCGCTAAGGTCAGCTATTTCTCTTGCCGACTTACGACTAAGGATAAAAGGAGAAAGCTCAGCTTTATCGATACCCAAGATTTCTGTTTCAAACAGGGCAAGTCTATGACCGTCCGAGGCTACAGCACGGAGCTTACCTTCTTCTTTTAATGGTTCAAAGTAGATGCCAGAAAGGACAAACCTCGCCTCCTCTTTACTGCTTGCAAAGATGGTCTTTTCAATGAGGAGAGATAGGATGTGTCCAGGGATGTCTATGGCTTGTTCTTCGCTAAAATCAGGGAGAGCAGGGAATTCTGAAGGGTCGCCAAGGGCAAGCTCATAGGTAATCCTTTCTGCTGGGTCTCGCACGATTAAACGAGAGTCTTCCTTAACAAGGAGGGCTTCATCCTCAGGGAAGTTTTTGATCACCTCGTAGAACTTCCTTGCAGGCACACAGAAGGAAAGGTTTTCTCCTTCTACTTCTCCCTTTACCTTCCCCTTAAAACCCTGATCAAGGTCTGTGGCTAAAAATTCAAGTTCCCCTGTCTCCGGGTTAATGTTTATTAAAACCATGGAAAGGACAGCCATCGTAGCCTTTTTGTCAGCTACAGCTTCGCAGAGCTTTAAGACCTTGGTTAAGTCCTTAGTAGAGACTTGGGCTACCATAAATACCCCCTGAGGATTTTTCAATTATATTATATCCCGATTCTTTGTTGGATGCAAAATCTTGAAATTGAATCCTTTGGCTAACGCTTTAGACATCCCTTGGTTGCTGGCTTTCCTTAACGACACATAGGGATCATCTTAAAGCCTCTCTTTCACATCACCCTTAGGCCGCAATGCCAAAGGTTCTCAAGGGTTCCTTCGGGGCTATCGCCCAGAAGGATGTATGGAGCTTAGGGAAAGAAAAGCCTTCTTGAACCACTTATTCACCGAAGAAGTATACATGGCCCCTTTTAACCTGGTGATCCATATACTTCTCCCTAAGAAAGATCCAATATTTTTCCTTAGGAATTCTAATTACCACTTTGTTAGAAACCGGAAGGTCTAAGCCTGCTAAATCAACTACCTCTATCTTAGGATTGTTTTTGAGCCAGTATCTCAAGATTGATTGCGACTTTGGGTCAAACATCAAAGGGTCAGGGAGAAGAAGAAGGGTAAAGTTAAGTCCTAATCCCTTCTGAAATTCCCTCTCAAGCTCATAGGCGCTATTCACGCGGATGGCTCTGATGGTCAAATCTGTCCTTAGCTTTTCCACGTAGAACTCCAAAAATGAGGAATAGAAGACCACGAAGGCTTTTCC
>CAZJUD010000013.1:0-6039 GCA_964549125.1 uncultured Caldimicrobium sp. | reverse complement strand
TCAAGGCGGAAGCTCCCAAAGACTTGGCTACATCGTGATAGGTTTGACTACTGCTAAGAAAACTTGCCCTTGCCAAAAGATAAACGTAAGGGTAATTTACAAGGCCCAGCACCAAAGATATACCCCAAAAGGAATACAGAGAGGGCATAGGAAAGTCAAAGAATTTTTCCCAAAGGCTTTGGGCTGGTCCGCCGGGTGCAAAAAAGCTCGCATAGGCATAAGCCATGATATAACCTGGTATGGCAAAGGGCAGTATCAAAAGCACTTGCCAGAAACGTTTTCCAAAAAACTCGCGTCTGCTCACCAACCAAGCGGAAGATACACCAAAGAGAAGGCAAAGGAACCCCACAGATAATGCGAGCTTTAGAGTATTGGGCAAGATCACGCTGAGCCTGGTTTGATAAAGTCTTATCCAAAGCTCTGGGTCTGCGCTGAGGGCACTGTAAATAGTGAAAAGTATAGGGATGGCAGGGATGACCGCCACCCCAAAGGCTAAGGCGTAGATCATCTGTATCCCACTTTGTCAATTAAATCCAATGCTGGAACCATGAATCTTCCCATCACTGACAAGGGCACTTTGCTTGTGGTAAATTTCTCCCTTGGAAGCATACCCTGACGCACATGAATTTTAGGATTTACAGGATACTCCCAGTTGATATCCACAAAGAGCCTTTGGCCTTCTTCAGAGGCTAAGAATTCTACTAACTTCAACGCTAAATCCTTCTTTTTGCTTGTTTTTAGGATACCTGCCCCAGAGACGTTGTAGTGTGTGTTGGGTGGCACCACAAAGCTAAGTGTCTTCCTGTCCTGTGGGTTGGCTTCCAAGTGTTTATACACGTAGTAGTGATTAACTATACCTACATCTATCTCACCTTTGGCTATAGCTTCCACGATCCTTGAATCGGAAGGGTATATTTTATCTCCCGCGTTGGCAAGAATGGCTCTGAGGAACTTCTCCGTTTCTCTCTCACCCCTTTCCGCAATCATCATAGCTATTTGAGACTGCGGATATACATTGCTTCCTGTGCGTATGCCCAACCTTCCTTTCCACTTGGGATTAGTAAGGTCATCAAAGGTTTTTATTTCACTTGGCTTTACTCTTTGAGGATTGTAGGCAATCACTCTAAGCCTTAAGGAAAGGCCTACCCAAGAGTTGTCAGGTGCTCTAAACTCCTTAGGTATATTCCTCTCTATTACTTCCGATTTCATAGGCTCCAAAATTCCCGCAATCCTTGCCCTTTCTAAGGTCCCCGCATCTACGGTAATAAACACATCCGCAGGCGTTCTGTCTCCTTCCGCTATTAACTTGTTAAAGAGCTCCACTTGGCCACCGGAGTGAAGCACACCTTTAATACCTGGGCGCATGGTAACTTCATCCAACACGGGCTTTATGAGCCTTTCGCCCCGTCCGGAGTAGATTATAAGGTCTTGAGCATAGGATAAACTGGTAAACACAAATAGCATAACTAAAAACACCTTCATGATAAATCTAATCATACCACACCTCCTTGAAATTGAATTTTAAATTCAATTTTAATACAAGCATAAATTTTGTCAAGCTCTCTTTGATGCTGTTTTTAAAATTCCTTTGGCTCAAACGTAAAATCTCCAAATGAAGTCCTTCGATGTCCCTTTGCTAACTTACCGCCTCGTCCTGAGGACACCCTCTTTTATCTCATATTGAGTGAACTCCAAGAACCTTTCGAGATCCTTCGGTACTCATGCTCCTCAGGATGTCTGATTGAAATTAAAGGACCTCGGATGGTCCTTCGGTCGCTTACGTTTCTTCAGAATACCTAAAGGAAAATTTTTACTTGGGATGAGGGGACGATGATTTCTCCGTCAATGCCTGAGAGAATTTCAGCCAACCCTAACTGGTGTAGAAGTCCTGTTAAAAGACAAGCTATGGCATCAAGCTCATCCTGCGTTAAAGGCTCAACCGAGGGCTCACAAGGCATATTCACTCCCAAGGCATGAGCTAAGGACATGAACAGAGCCATGATGGCATCTCTTTGTTTTCTCTTTACGCCAAAGGTATCGTAGAAAGCCCCTGGAAAAACTTCGTATACCTGCTTTCCTTGGTTCGTCAGCACTTCCTTAAGTAGCATCCCTCTTTTAGTCAAAAGCCTCATGGGTCCAAGCGTTACAGGAAAGAACTTCATCCCAAGTTTTCTTAAGGCTAAATCGCATTCTCGAAAATGGTTCTCATCTTTCTCATCTAAGGTTTTTCTTCCATGTGGAATGCTTAGCGGAGCATCAATGTAAATGTATTGCTTGTCCTTTGCCAGTTCGAGGATTTCATCATTAGTGTAAACTACGCAGGTTTTTATCTCTCGTTCAACAACCAAAGCAATTCCGGTTTTCCTACTTGAAGAGCCAGCAAGGTCAATACCTAACACCGAGCTAAGTATAGACCTTAGGTCAAGGCTTTCTAAGAATTCCTTAAAGCCTTTTCCGCCCATAGAATGAGGTCAGGTAGAACCTTTTCTACCTCGTCCTTCTTCACAAGTTTAACCTCCACAACCTTTGAAATCTTACGAAATTTTTTTTCATAACTTTTAGCATAGGCAAGTTCTTTGAACCCTCGGTGAGTGATAATTAGCAGAACCTGCTTAAAGGTGATTCCCTTCTGAGAACAGTAGCGAAGAAAATAGCTTACAGGAGGACAGTTTACCGTCCACTTCGGAAAGACTACGATTATGTTTTCAGTTTCTGGGGGTTTAAAGGTAGCTGGAAAAAATAGCCCTGGAACGAAGGAGCAGACTAACCAAAATGCATAAGGCAGTCTGCGAACCTTTATCTCCTCAAGAGAAAGCTTAAGCTCCTTTGCGAGTTTAGTAGCAAGGAGTCTACAAGTGCCGGTGTAGCTAAAATAGTAGAGCTCTGTAGAATTGATACTCAATTTTTAAATGAACTCTCTTTCTCCAAATTGCTTTTCAAGTTCCTCTTCTTCAGCTTCTTTTGCTTTTAAATACATTTCCCAGTCTATGCGTTTTTCAAAAAGAGCAACCTCCGTCTGAATAAGCCTTTCTTTAAAATTACTTTTTGTGAGGTAGGGCAAAACAGCCTTAAGAAAATTTTCTCTTAAGGACTGAAAGATTTTAGGAACTTCGGTTTCTGGCACAAAGGTTCTTTCTTTTTGGTAGCGGTAGTAGAGGTAGCCATCTGTTTTAGCAAGGAATTGTTCGTAGTACTCGGAGGACGAGAAATCTTCTTTTCTTGGTCTAACACCTACCTGAGCAAAAAACCCAACCAACCAGCGGTCCCCGGCAAGCTTTCGTGAATAATCCCAGATTTCCAAAATTAAACCGTTACCAAGGTCAATCTTTTCAAGCATTCTACCCTCCCAAAGTGGTTTAAAGTTTTTACTGGGCGGTTGCCAGCGGTAGCTCATATTCGGAATTCTTTACATACGCGAGTTTTACTACTTGACATCCTTTGCTTTTATTATAAATTAAAAGGGAAAAAATTGGGAGGTGCTTCAGTGTTTGCCGTTATCAAGACTGGTGGTAAACAGTATGTTGTAGAACCGGGCATGAAGCTTGTAATTGAAAAGATAGAAGGAGAGGTATCGCAGGAAGTTGAGTTTCCTGACGTTTTATTAGTGAAGAAAGGAGATGAGGTTTTGATCGGTCAACCCAAGGTAGAGGGAGCTAAAGTTGTAGCAAAAATTTTAGAGCATTCAAGGGGCCCAAAGGTCATAGTATTCAAAAAGAAGCCCAAAAAGGGATATAGAAGAAAAAAGGGGCATAGACAGTGGTACACCTTAGTAGAGATTAAAGAAATCATTGCTTAGGGGGATGAGGTATGGCTCATAAAAAATCAGGCGGAGCTTCAAGAAACGGAAGGGACTCAGAATCAAAGCGCCTGGGAGTAAAAAGGTTTGACGGGCAAATTGTGAAGGCTGGTGAAGTTATTGTTCGTCAAAGAGGTACAAAAATCCATCCAGGCTTTAACGTTGGACTTGGTAGGGATTATACTATTTTTGCCAAGGTCAACGGTGTGGTTAAGTTTGAAACCAGACATGGAAAAAAGGTGGTAAGCGTTTATCCGGTATCTCAAGCTTAAGGTAAAGGGGGTTTTAAATTTGTGACCCCCCTGCCCTTTTTCTTACTTGCCTATCTTTTAGGTTCAATTCCTTTTGCTTTAGTTGTAAGCCTCCCTCAAGGGGTTGACCCTCGGAAAGCAGGAAGTAAAAATCCAGGGGCTACGAATGTCGCAAGGCTTCTTGGTAAGAAATGGGGCGCTATTACTTTCCTTGGAGATGCAGGAAAAGGAATAATTGCCCTTCTCATCACTAAATTAGCTACCGGATTAAGCTTTTACGAAGAACCGACCCTTTATGCAGGAGTAGCTCTCTTTGCCGTTCTTGGACACATGTATTCTCTGTTTTTAAAATTTAGAGGTGGGAAAGGGGTAGCTACTACAATCGGCACTTTTTTGGTGTTAACTCCCCTACCCTCTTTGCTTTCGCTCATTTTTTTTCTTTTGATAGTATACTTAACAAACTACGTCTCTGTGGGCTCGCTAACCTTCTCTCTGGTTCTTCCTGTTTTTATTTATTTTTTTAATTATCCAGAAGAATACTTTTTTAGTAGTATAGTTTTAACTTTATTCATTTGGATAAAGCACCGAGATAATATAAAGAGACTTTTAAAAGGACAGGAGAACCCTTGGAAAAAGAAGAATTAGCTGATAAAAAGACTTTACTTAACGAAGGATTAACATACGAAGATTATGTCTTTACAGTCTCATCAGATAAGATGGTTGTTTTTTTAGAGACCCCTTTAGTAACAAGGGAGGATAAGCGAAAATTTATAAAAAAATACCCTAAAATTAAAGAGTTTCTTATATCTCAAGGCATCCAATTTGTGTTAGACGAGCCTGAGGAGTTTGAAGGTAAACTAATTGTAGCTAAGGGGCATCCACCGCGAGAAGGACATCCTGAAAGAATAGAATTTTTACCTAAATTTGAAAGATTGATAAAAAAAACAGAACAGGAACTAATAAAAGAAATTCCAGAAGATGAAGAAAAAGCTGAGGATTTAAGGGAAAAGGTTCAAAAAATCCTTTGTGCAAAAGAAGGAGAAGCGATAGCTAAATGGCATCCTCTTACCCCTCCAACTCCAGGAATTAACGTATTTGGAGAAGAGGTCCCCCCACCACCGCTAAAGGAAGAAAAAAATTTTGAACTTTCAGATAATGTTTATCTTGACGAAAAAGAAAGGCTTATAAAGGCTAAGATTAGCGGGGTAGTGACTTTTGAAAAAGGTAGGCTTGATGTCCTACCAGAATATGTTTTAAAGGGAGATGTAGATTTTTCTGTAGGCAATATCTATTTCTATGGGAAAAAACTCTACATTCAAGGGGATGTTAAGTTCGGGTTTAAGGTAATAGTTGAAGGAGACCTTGAATTAAGAGGATGCACGGAAAATAAAGTTCGCATAGAGGTAAAGGGAAACCTTGTAGTAGACGGAGTGTTGAGAGGGGAGAATACCTACGTTGAGGTGTGGGGTGAGGCAAGGATTCGCGGGGCTGAGTTTGGAAAGATTGTAGTTCATGGAAACCTCTTTGTTAGAGATTACTTAGTTTTTACAGATACCTTAGTAGAAGGAGATATTAAAGTATCAGAAGGAAAAGGTATAGTATATGGAGGTGAAGTTAAGGCAGTTGGGAATATAGAGGTGAAAATAGCTGGACATCAAGCTCAGACAAAAACAATATTAGCCTGCGGTTACCATCCTGAAGTAGTGGAAGAATATTTAAGGATATTTGAACTAATAGAAAAGTATGAAGAGTCATTAGAAAAAATAGACTATGGCTTACAGTTAGCTAACAAACTAAAAGAGGAAGGAAGATTAACCAAAGATAAGTTAAGTTATATCGAAAAATTGGTACGTCAAAGAAAAACAATATCAGAAGAATTACCTAACCTACAAGCAGAAATAAAAAAGCTTACTGTTAAAATTGTTGAATATAAAAATAAAAATTTAAAAATTTTACAAAAACTTTATCCTAACGTTATCATCAAGATTGCAG
>CAZJUD010000012.1:0-26049 GCA_964549125.1 uncultured Caldimicrobium sp. | reverse complement strand
ATCCACTAAAGGACCTACTTTACTTCATATTATCACTAAAAAAGGAAAGGGGTATCCTCCGGCTGAGGCAGACCCAGAGACCTTTCACGGTGTTCCCCCTTTTGATAAAAAAACAGGAAAGGTCCATAGAATTAGCAACCTTCCACCAACATATACAGAAATCTTTGGTAAAACCTTGGTTAGGTTAGCAGAAGCAGACCCAAGGATTGTAGCCATAACGGCAGCTATGAAAACAGGAACGGGGCTTAAGGAGTTTGCCGAAAGGTTCCCCGAAAGGTTTTTTGATGTGGGGATTTGTGAACAGCATGCCGTTACCTTTGCGGTAGGCTTAGCCTTAGAGGGATTTTTGCCTGTCTGTGCCATCTACTCTACCTTTCTTCAGAGGGCTTACGACCAGATAATTCATGATGTTGCCTTAAACAGGGCTAAGGTTATCTTTGCTATTGACAGGGCAGGTCTTGTGGGTGAAGACGGGCCAACCCATCACGGAGCCTTTGATTTAAGCTATTTGAGACCTGTGCCCAATCTTATAATCATGGCTCCAAAAGACGAAAACGAGCTTCAACACATGCTCTACAGCTCAACAAAATATGATTTGCCAGTGGCTATAAGATACCCCCGCGGCACAGGTGAGGGAGTAAGCCTTGATTGGCAATTTCAAGAAATTCCCCTGGGTAAGGGAGAACTTCTCAAGGAAGGAAAAGACGCGCTAATTATAGCCATCGGTAATCATGTATGGAGCGCTTTTAGAGTAAGCAATGCGCTCGAAAAAGAGGGCTTTAAAGTAGGTGTTATGAATGCCCGATTTTTAAAACCCCTTGATGAGGAGTTAATTTTAGAGCAAGCAAAGACAGTACCTTTAGTCATAACCATAGAAGAAAATAGCCTATACGGTGGGCTTGGGTCGGCTGTTTCTGAACTTCTTTTAGAAAATGGGCTTTCAGTAAGGTTCAAGAGGATTGCCCTTCCCGACAAATTTGTCGAGCACGGAGACCTAAAAACGCTTCGAGAAGTTTATGGGCTCTCAGAAAAGGCCTTGTATAACAAAATAAAAAGTCTTCTATCTTAAAATGGGCACACTTTTTGAATTATTAACTGCATGAGAATAGCACTTTTGTTCATAAAAATTTTTTGTTTGACCGCTATTTTAATCCAACTTTCCTTTTCCTTAGCATCTTCGCAAAGAAGGCTAAGCCTTCAACAGAAGGTTGAAATCTTCTGCGAAGAAATAAAAGGCAATGAAAATCTCTGCCAAGAATACCAATTCACTCTAAAAAAACGTCTGGAGATTAAAGGAGAGATCCTCACAGAAATTGAAGATTTCTGCAGAAAAAACTACGTAAAAACTCTTTGTCGAACAAAAGGGGGGTCAAGCATTGCTCTTTACTGTTCACAGTACAATAAACATTCTCCGAAATGCCAAGAATGGAAGACTTGGAAACACAAAGAGCTTGAGATAAAAGGGAAGCTCATTGAGAGCCTTCAAACCTTCTGTAAAAGCAACCCAACATCAAAGGTCTGTCAGAACTAAGCATTCGTTGTAAACTGAATAAGTCAGAATTAAATTTAATATAAGCAAAAATAAGAAAGGAGTCCTTTAAAGAAATATGGATAGTACTTCAGTAACCCTTGGAAAGATCCTTGACCAAATTCAGAGTTATCTTCCGGGAGTAAACACTAAGCTTGTAGAGAAGGCTTTTGAATTTGCAGCCAAATGGCATGATGGACAAGTTAGAAGGTCGGGGGAACCTTATCTTTCTCATCCCATGAACGTAGCCTATATCTTAGCTCAGATGAAGGCAGACTTGCCAACCATCGCTGCCGGCTTTCTACATGATGTGGTTGAAGATTGCAAGGTTCCCATTGAGGTTATTAAGAAGGAATTCGGAGAAAGCGTTGCCTTCATCGTAGAAGGCGTAACCAAACTTAAACAGATCCCAGGAAGCCCAGACAAGATCTCCAAACAGGCTGAGAACCTAAGAAAGATCATCCTTGCCATGTCTAAGGACCTTCGGGTTATTTTGGTTAAGCTTGCGGATAGATTACATAACATGCGAACCTTAGATTCTATGCCCTCACATAAGAGACAAGCTATAGCTCGAGAGACCTTAGAAATTTATGCCCCTTTAGCGGCAAGGTTAGGTATCGACTGGATAAAGGTAGAACTTGAAGACCTTTCTTTTAAACACCTCTATCCTGAAGAATACGAAAGATTGAAAGTTGAAGTGGAAAAAAGGGTTGCTCAGGCTGAAGATTTTGTTAATGAAGTTAAATCTACCCTTCAACAGGTTTTAGAAAAAAACGGTATAAAAGCAAGGATTCTCGGTAGAGTGAAACACCTGTATAGCATCTATCGCAAGCTTCAGAAGTATAATCTAACAATCGGAGACCTTGACCAAATATACGATATTATAGGTTTTAGGGTCATAGTGGAAACGGTTGAAGATTGTTACAAAACCCTTGGGATAATTCATGCCTTCTGGAAACCCATTCCCGGAAGGTTTAAAGACTACATTAGTCTCCCTAAACCAAACGGCTACCAGAGTTTGCATACCACGGTGCTTGGACCAAAAGGAAAGAAGATCGAAATTCAGATTCGCACCGAAGAAATGGACAGGGTGGCTAACGAAGGAATTGCTGCCCACTTCTTATACAAAGAAGGAAGAGGGATCGACTATTCTAAGTATAAACAGCTTGAATGGTTGAATAAACTTATTGAACTTCAGAAGGAGTTAAGACATCCTCGGGAGTTTTTGGAATCCCTAAAGCTTGACCTTTTTCCTGAGGAAATATATGTTTTCACTCCTAAAGGAGATGTAATTGTTCTACCTGCAGGGGCAACTCCTGTTGATTTTGCTTACGCAATTCACACTGAGGTTGGGCATCGATGCGTAAGAGCCTTTGTAAACGATAAGCTTGTGCCCCTTGACTATCAGCTTCAAACAGGCGACGTAGTTAAAATTGAAACTTCACCACATCAAAAACCAAGTAGAGATTGGTTAAAGTTTGTTAAAACAAGCCGAGCAAGGGCAAGGATTAAACAATGGTTCAAACAGGAAGAGAAGGAAAGGCTAAAGGAGCTTGGAAAAGAGTTAGTAGCTAAGGAATTAAAAAAACACTCCTTTAACTTTCAAGAATTTCTAAAGGATCCATCCCTTGCTCAGCTCCTTAAAAATTTAAATCTCGGGAACCTCGACGAGCTCTTCATCCAAATAGCAATCGGGAAAATACAACTAAAACAATTCTTAAAGAGCTATCAAGAAGTTTCTACTCTGTTCAAGCCTGAACCGGAACCCAAAGAGGAAATTATTTCTTACCCAGAAGAAAAGATAATCGAAAAGTATCCTACTTCACTTTCCGCTTTTGGTGAAAGTGACCTTTTATTTCATCTTGCTAAGTGTTGTCATCCCATACCCGGAGATGAAGTTGTAGGCTATATCACCAGAGGAAAAGGGGTCTCTGTCCACCGGATAGATTGCCCTAATCTTAAAGATTTAGAACCTGAAAGAATGATCGAAGTAAAATGGGATAAACCAGATGGTAAAGTTTATCCGGTAAGGCTTCATGTAGTATCCTTTGACAGGAAGGGTCTATTAGCTGAAGTTTCTTCAGCCATATCTTCCGCAGAAAGCAACATTCTTAAAGCTGAGGTCAAAACTACACCGGATAAAAAGGCTTATTTCGACCTTAACATTGAAGTTACAGATAAAGGTCACTTAGATAGGGTAATAGCCAATATCCTTAAGGTTAAAGGTGTGCTGAAGGTGGAAAGGAAGATTTTCTAACTAACAGCCTTCTGAATTTTTCCAGCCTTAATACACCTTGTGCAAACCTTCATCCTTTTAACTGTTCCATCAGATAGCTTAACCTTAACCCTTTGAATGTTAGGATACCACCATCTGCTTGCCCTTTTTCCGGAGTGGCTAACCTGATTACCACAGCTTGGACCTTTACCGCAGATTTCGCACCTACGAGCCATCCTCAACCCTCCTTTGCCCAAACATTCCAAGAATAGGTTGACGAATATTATAGCATAAAAATTTGATTATCTCAACTTAAAAGCCACCGCCGATTTGAAAGTTTAGATTGCTGCTATCCTCTTTTGGCTTTTTATCGAGGTTGTAGCCCCATTCTATGCGTAATGGACCAAGGGGTGAAAGCCATCTTACTCCCACGCCTATGCTTTTTCTAATTTCGGAGGACTTGAAAGGATAGGCTTTACTCCATACTGAACCCATATCATAAAAAAGAACTCCGTGAAGGTTAATGCTTCTTATTAAGGGGAAAATGCCTTCGCCTTGTAAGTAAAACATTTTTGTTCCGCCTATCCTTTCACCGGTAACGGAATCTCTTGGAGAAATGTCTCCGTATTTGTATCCTCTTACGGAATCGATACCACCTAAATAAAATCTCTCAAAGACTGGGATCTTTTTACCTGAACCTTCAGTAAGGTAGCCATAGCCAAACTTTAAATGGGTAGTTAAATTTTTCCAAGGAGTAAAATACACCTGATGCTCGCCAGTAAACTTAAGAAATTCGCTATCACCACCGAGATAACTACCTGCATATGACACGGAAAGGGCATGAACCCATCCCTTCGTTGGCAGGAAAAACCTATTCCTTGAATCGTAGTTTATTCCAGCTTCTACAGCACTGGTTACCTGGATCTTCATAGATTCTTGGATTACTACAGATGAATTATCCATAACATCCTTTAACTTAGAGTCATCATACCTATAACCAAGGTAGGTTGAAAATTCTGGGGTAAAGAAATAACCAACTCTGATGCCTGCTCCCTTAGCATCTTTCGTAAAGTCTTCATATTCAATTTCATAGTTATAAAGAGACCACCCCAAAAAGTAGCGAGAGTCCCTAAAGTAGGGGTCAAAGAAATTAATGGAATATTTACTTGATTTTGTACCAATCTTTGCTGAGATACTTACTCTTTGCCCTTTTCCAAGCCAGTTTCTTTGGCTAATCTCAGTTACAAACACCAGCTTTTCTGAAGAGCTGTAGGCGGCTCCTATGCTGAAAGTCCCTGTTAAAGCTTCTTTGACTTTAACCCGAAGGTTCAACTCCTCTTCCTTTGTACCTTTTTCCTTTTCTACCTTTACCTCTTCAAAAAAGCCAAGCCTATGCAACCTCTCTTCGCTTTTCTCAAGCCTTTTTGCACTGTAAGGCCACCCCTCAGACAAAAGGATCTCCCTTCTTATCACCTTATCCCTTGTCTTAGTATTCCCCTCAATCTCAATGCGGTTTATAAAAACAACCGGACCTTTATCAACCTTAAAAGTGACCTTTACTTGATTTAAACCAACTTTATCAATGTCTGTCGTTACCTTTGCATAGGCATATCCATAATCTGAAAAGAGATGAGTTACGATGGATTCATCAAGCTTTAACTCGGTAAGACTAACCACTTTACCAGGTTTAGTCTTTAGCCTTTTTAGAATTTCTTCAGCAGGAAACAGATCTTGAATTACATTTATATCTGCAATTCTGTATTGAGGACCTTCTTCAATGGGTATTTTTATGTAGACCTCATCATCCTTTTCTTCAACGATTGGTTCACCAACCTTGACATCAAGGTAGCCTCTATCTTTATAAAGGTTTTCAATCTTAGCCAAGTCTCGGTATAAATAGGCAAGGTTGTAAACCCCAGGCTCAGCCTTTGGCTCCTGCGTTAAAAAGGAAGCGATGTATCCCACATATTTCTTTACCGGAGAAAATACAGACCTTTCAGAAACAGATAGTTTATCCTTTAGCTCCTTCTCAGGAATAGCCTTTGCTCCAAGGAACTCGATCTTGGAAATGTATTTTTTCTTTCCCTCTTTGATGTCAAAAACAAGCCTTACTTGGGTTGGCGTCACCTTTTCGGTTTTGACCTTTATTTCCGTTCCAAGAAAACCAAGTTGTTCGTAATACGCCTTAATGTTTTCTAATGCTCTATCTATGTTTTCTGGGGTCAAGATTTCCCCTATCTTCAGCCCCGATATCTTTGTTAAGTCTTCAGCTTTTGCGCTCTTTAATCCTTTATACTGAATTTCCTTAAGCGCCTCCCTTTCTTTTAACTTATAGACAATGGTTACCCCTCGGTCCCCTTCCTTGACTTCAACTTCAATGCTTTCAAAGTAGCTGGTTCGATAAAGGTTTTTTAAGTCTTCGTTTAGGGTAGCAAGGTCTAAGATCTCTCCTTCTTTTAGCTTTAGCTTAGGGCGGAGTAAATCTTCCCCTACCCTTTTTGCTCCTTCAAATTCAATCCTTTCAACTAAGGTCTTTTCTTCCAAAAGGACCTTCAAGTTTTTAATAGTTTCTTCCACTAAAGAATCGAGATTGTCCTTAGTTGCTATGGCATAGACCATAAAAGGTTCAAATTTTCCAACCCGATAAAAGACCCAATCCGCGCTTATAGAATCCCTTATCAAAGTAAAGGTAAGTTTTCCCGCAAGGAATACTTCTCCGCTTTTCAAAAGAAGCTCAACCTCTCTTGTTGTAAGCCTCTTAACCTCCAGTACATACTGACCACTTAGTTTCTCTTTCAGCTCCGATAAATACCTTTGCAATAACTCCTCGCTTCCAACATCTCCCAAAGACTTTGCTTGATAGACTAACACCTTTTGGGCTGAAAAGACTGAGCCTGCTATTGATAGATGGGAAAGAATTAAAACTATAAAGATAAAAAACCGATAAGCAAAATTTACTTTTGCCATTTTTAACATTCTACAAGATGTCCATCTCTTAGTAAATACCTTTTTTCACATCTTTTTGCCAATTCGTAGTTATGGGTCACCAAAATCAGGGTTGAGCCTTCTTTCTCACAAAGGGAAAAAAGAAGGTTTATTACAGTTTCTGCGCTTTGGGGGTCCAAGTTTCCCGTAGGTTCATCGGCAAGGACAAGCTTTGGTTTAAGGAGAAGGGCTCGAGCAATGGCTACCTTTTGCCTCTCGCCCCCTGAAAGGGGATAAACTTTGTAATGAGCTTTCCCAGCAAGAGAGAGATGCCCCAAAAGCTCCAAAGCTCTTTCTTTTGCAGGATCTAAACCCACTCCAGCTATAATTGCCGGTAAAAGAACATTTTCTAAAACGGTTAGTTCGGGTAGAAGATGGTAAAACTGAAAGATGAAGCCCACTTCGTGCAATCGGTACTCTGCCTGCTCATTCTCGGTTAAGGCATGCACATCCCTGCCAAGATAAAGAACCTTGCCAGAATCAGGTCTATCAAGAGCAGATATTAAATTTAAAAGGGTTGTTTTTCCAGACCCTGAAGGACCAAGCACAGCAAGTTTTTCACCTTTATGAACCTCAAGGTTTACCTGACGAAGTACGCAAACCACCTCTTCACCAACTTTATAGCTCTTTTGTACATCCCTTAAACTAAGAAGGATCATCCTTCTTTCCTCAGGATTTCTGCAGGATTAAGACTACTTGCTTTTCTTGCCGGATAAAGCGCTGATAAAACCCCCAAAATTAAAGTCACGACTGAGATAAGAATTAGGTCCGCAACCTCAAGGCTGATGGGTAGATACTCAACTGGGTAGACTTCCTCGGGTAGTTTGATTACTGGATACTTAGAAAGGATTAGACAAAGGATGCTACCTAAGGCTAAACCAAAAATCACACCGAAAAAGGATAGGATAAACCCACAGAAGAAAAACAACCTTTCTACTTCTTTTTTCTTTGCTCCAAGAGCTCTAAGGATCCCAAGGTCAAGCCTCTTTTCGGAAACAAGCATGACCATAGCTGAGATAACCGTAAACAGAGAAACGCCAACCATTAAAGACAGGACCACAAAGAGCCCAAACTTTTCAAGCTTTAACGCAGAAAATAAGTTCCTGTTTAGCTCTTGCCAATCCACAACCTTAGCCTTTAGCCCAAGATTTCTTACTAATCGGTCCTTTAACTTCGAAGACAAAAAAGGGTCCTGAAGTTTCACCTCTATCACCCTTTCTATGGTATCAACCTTTTCTTTAAGCTGAGAATAGGGTGTAAACACCAAGCTCAGGTCGTAGTCATAGACTCCACTTTCAAAAAAACCGGCAACCCAAACGGAATAGACCTTTGGAAAAAAACCAAAGGGGGTATGAATACCCTCTGAAGTTAGAAGGCTCAACTCTTCACCAAGGCTTAAGCTTAACCTCTGTTTTAACCGAGTACCCACGATGATAGGTAAAACATCTGGAGGAGTTTTTCCTTGATATTCAAATCGTCTAAAGGCAACTTCTTTTGATGTCTGATTAAGCTCAACTCCTTTAACGATTACTCCAAGGGATTTTCCTTGTTTAAGCAAAAGACCTTGAATTATTGAAACCTCTTGCAAGCTAACTATTTCCTTCTCCGGAAGCTCGCTCTTTATTATCCTTAACACCTCATCCTTGTCTTCAGGGAGATAAGTGATCATGAGATGGGGGTTCAAGCTTAAAACCTTTTCATAGACTACTCTTTTAAAGCCCGTCATTACTGCGTTTACCGTGGTTAAGGCAGTAACGCTTATAGTGACACCAAGGAGGGCGATAAAAGATATAAAACCTGTCCATCTCTCCCTTTTAGGAGAAAGGACAAACCGCAGAGCAAGCCAAAGCGTCCAGGGAAACAATCTTTTTGACATTTCAAAGCTCTTCTTTACGCCTCATATGGGGGAATAAGAGGACCTCCCTTATGGAAGAAGAATTGGTAAAGATCATCACCACCCTATCAATTCCTATTCCTTCTCCAGCGCAAGGTGGCATACCATGTTCTAAGGCAAGGAGAAAATCCTCATCTATCTCCGGGGGGATTTCTTCGTCAACCTCCCGAAGGCGCAGCTGCTCCTCAAAGCGTGCCCTTTGGTCTAATGGGTCGTTAAGCTCAGAGAAGGCGTTTGCGATCTCTTGGGAAGCAACATAGAACTCGAACCTATCCGCAAACTCTGGATTTTGGTCGTTTCTCCGAGCTAAAGGAGATACTTCAACAGGAAAGCCTACTACAAAGGTAGGTTGGATAAGCTTTGGCTCAACAAGCTCTTCAAAAAGCTTTGTCCACCACTTGCCTATCCTTGGGTCCTTCTCGTTTAGCTCTATCCCCCTTTCTTTGGCAAAAGAGAGGAGCTTTCCTCTATCCCTTAAAATCTCAGGAGGCACGCCACCTATCTCCACGAGTGAATCAAGAAAGTTTATCCTCCTATAAGGTGGGGTAAAATCTATTTCCTGTCCTTGATAGGTAATCTTAGGAGACCCGTTAATCTCGAGGGCAAGCTGATAGAAAAGCTCCTCCGTTCTTTTTATCAAATCTTCAAAGGTGGCGTAGGCTTCGTAAAATTCCAACATGGTAAACTCAGGATTGTGCCTGCTTGAAACCCCCTCATTGCGGAAGTTACGATTAAGCTCAAAGACCCGCTCAAACCCACCGACGATGAGCCTTTTTAAATAAAGCTCTGGGGCTATGCGAAGATAAAGGTTCATGTCTAAAGCGTTGTGATAGGTGATGAAAGGTTTTGCAGCCGCTCCCCCAGCTATGGGATGCATCATGGGGGTTTCAACCTCTAAAAAGCCTTCAGAAATGAAGTATTCACGTATAAACTGGATGATCCTTGTTCGTTTTCGAAAAAGCTCCCGAACCTCGGGGTTCATCATAAGGTCAAGATAACGCCTTCTGTACCTCAATTCTACATCCTTTAAACCATGATACTTCTCTGGAAGGGGACGGATGGACTTGCTAAGAAGGCGAAGGTCCTTTGCTAAAACTGTAAGCTCTCCGGTTTTGGTTTTGATAAGCCTTCCAGTTACTCCAATGATATCCCCAAGGTCTACAAGCTTTCTAAAAAAGTCAAAGGTCTCAACGGCAACCTCGTTTTTAGCAATCATTATTTGAATCTTATCCGTCGAGTCTTGGAGATGGGCAAAGATGAGCTTTCCCATTTCCCTTCTTGTCATCAATCTCCCGGCAACTGAAACCTCTATGCACATCCTTTCAAGCTCTTCAGCACTTACCTCCTGAAACCTCTCTTTTAAATACTTTGCCCGGTCCTTAGGCTTAAAATCGTTTGGGTAGGGATTTATCCCAAGTTCCCTTAGTTTGACTAACTTTTCTAAACGGACCTTGATTAGCTGACTTTCTTCGCTCATCTGCCCCTCCAGACTAAGAATCTTTTTTAAAGATTTTGCCTAATTTTATTCCAGAGGTTTTGACTTAGCAATAAACTTAGGAACCCTCTTTAGCTCGGGGATGGGCTTTTAGATAGACTTTAAGCAGGTGCTCGTAGCTTACGCTTATGTATCGCTCGGTTGTGGAAAGGCTTGAATGACCAAGCATTTCTTGAATGCTCCTCAAGTCGCAACCAGCGTTTAGAAGATGGGTGGCAAAGGCATGCCTTAGAAGATGGGGGTGAACCCTTCTATTCAATGCCTGTGAGGCCTTTTTAAGCAAATACCGAACACCCCTTGCGGATAAAGGTTTGCCCCTGCTGTTTAAAAAGACAAAATCTGTACGTTCACCAAGTCTATTTAGTAAATCCTCCCTTGCTTGCAGGTACTTTTTTAAGGCAGTATAAGCCTTTACACCAAAGGGGACAAGTCTTTCCTTCCCTCCTTTGCCAACAACCCTTATCATCCTCAGCTCAAGGTTAATCTGGGATAGCTTAAGACTACAAGCTTCAGAAACCCGCACACCGGTTGCATAAAGAAGCTCAATCAAAGCTCTATCTCTTAAACTAAGAAAATCTTCCTCGCTTTTATGGAATAAAAGACAAGCGATTTCCTCCTCCGTTGGAACGCTGGGGATGTTTCTTTTAACCCCCCCGTAAGATATGGCTAAAACCCTTGGGTCAATGGGTAGTCCTTTCTTTGCTAAAAACTTAAGAAAGCTTCTTATAGTGCTAACCTTTCGCAGAATGGTTGCTGGTTTTAATCCCCTTTTCTTAAGGTTTAAAATAAAGCCCCGAATGGTTGACGGAGTAAAATTTGAAGAAAAACTAAAAAATTCCTCAAGGTCTACTCTGTAAGCCCGGATAGTTTCAAGAGAATACCCCTTTTTGTTTACCAAATAGGACAAAAATTCCTCTATGTATTCCTTCATGCTAAGGAAGAAAGCTTTTCCAGAAGTTCATCAGCCTTAAACGGTTTAAGTAAAATCATCTCTGATGGTATATCTGCTAAGACGTATGGGTCACCGGTCAAGAAAAAAACCTTTACCTTGGGATAATGCCTTGCAATAAATTCATAAACTTCGTCCCCCTTGGCATCAGGTAGATGGTAATCGACAAGTAGAACTTGTGGTACCTCATCAGGCATTTTTTCAACAAACTCCTTAAAATTAGAAAAGTCATAAACCTTTGCGCCAAGCTCGCTCAAAAGCTCCTTTAAACCTTCTCTACTATCCTCTTCGTCCTCAAAAAGAAATATCACCAACCCTTGAAGAGAGGCTTTGAGAGGCTTTTTTTCGTAAGGTGAGTCCACAGATTTCATAAGGGGGACGTAGATATAGAACGTTGTTCCCACCTTAGGGAAGGATTCTACTTCAATCTTTCCTCCCAAGGAAGTTATATGATGATTAACAAGATAAAGCCCTAAACCGCTCCCTTTCTCCTTTGTTGTGAAGAAGGGCTTAAAGATATGAGGCAAAACTTCAGGTGGAATACCTGCTCCAGTGTCTTTAACGGCTATCCTTAGTGTTTGCGACTTCCTTTGCGTATCCAATTCTTTACTAACCTTAATAAAAATTTCCCCTTCTTCCCCCATGGCATCCTTTGCGTTAATCAACAAATTGAGAAAGATATAACGCCATAAAACAGAATCTCCTGGAATTACCGCTTCCTTAAGATAGTCAAGGTCTAAATTTAACCTTATACCCTCACCAAGAAGGATTTGAAAGACCTCAAGATTATCAAGCAAAAACCTAATTAGGTCAATCCGAGACTTGAAAGCCTCCTTAGAAACCTTTGAATAATCAAGCAAAAGCCTGTTTAAGTCTACCCAGCTATTAAGGGTGTGCTCAAGGTTTTTAATGGTAGCCAAGGCCTTTTTTTTATCATCAAGCTCGTTTTTAAGCCTTTTAAGCCCCACCGAAAGGTTGTTTAAAATGTTGTTAAAATCGTGAACAAGCCCCCTTAGAAATTCAGAAAAGCTGGATGTTTTATGAAGGCTTTCAACCCTTTCAGCTAAGGTGCAAAATTCCTGAGCATCTATAGCCATTAAAACAATACGAACTTTATCTGAAGGCTCATCAAAAAGCCGCAAGCATCTCCAGAAGAACTTTCTAGTGCTTCCATCCTTGGATTTTAAGCTAAAAGCGACCCTCTCTTCTCTAATTCCAGATAGAACCCTTTGACAATGAAGAAAGGCTTTGGGCCTTTCTTCTTCTGGAACTAAGTCTTCGATAATCGATTTTCCGATCAACTCAGACCGGGTATATCCAAGAAGCTCCTCGCAAGCTCGGTTCACATAAACTATCTCTCCCTCCTCAATCAAAAAAACAAGGATTGGCAAAAGGTCGACGATGTAAGGGAAGATAGAGGTGAAATCTTTTGAGTTTAACCTATCCACAACCCTTCTCTAAGCTTTGCATTTTTAAGTAAAATAGTGAGCTAATAAACATTATACTCAAACTTAAGGCAAAGGAAAGGACTTTTATCCCCAAGATATCCACTAAAAATCCTGAAAAGAGCTGACCTATAGGCACTGTCCCAGTGAAGGCAAAGGTAAAAAGGCTCATTACCCTGCCCCTAAGGACATCTGGTGTCAATCTCTGCAAGCTTGAATTTATTAGGGGAAAAAAGTTGGTAAAGCTAAAGCCCATCAAAAGGATTGCCAAAAGGGTTAACCATTTGTTTTGACTTAAGGCTATTAAAATAAGAGAAAGAGAAAAAAGAAGTTGGGTAAGCCAAACTTTTTTACAGACCCTTTGACTTTCAGAAGATCTTAACCCAAGACTTAAGGCACCTAACATAGCACCGCAACCAAGGATGCTCGATAGTAAACCATAATCAATAGCTGAACCGGAAAAAGCCTCAATAGTCAATCTTGGTAAAACTATGGGAAAGGATACACCCAAAAAAGAAAAGACCGCAACCTGCAGGATGAGAAAATAGGCAAGCTTTGCATGTTTTAGAAACTTATAAAGTTCAAACAAATCCTTCTTTAATGACCTTTTCTCGGTGATACAAAATTCTGTATTTTCAGGCTTTATCCACTTTAGAAAAATAATAAAAGGTAAGTAAGAGAGGGCATTCAACCAAAAATTAACAACAGGAGAAAAAAGAGCCATGGTGTATCCTCCAAGGTATGAGCCTAAAATCCTTGAAGTATGAAAGGAAAGGGCTTGAAAGGATAAAGCCTGGGTCAGATACCTTGGAGGAACTATGCTTGAAATGCAGACTTGCCTTAAAGGCATGTCAACGGCAGATAAAATTTGACCAATCAAGATCAAGAAAGCAAGAAAATAGAGATTAAACCCAAAAAGGCTGAAGAAAATTGCCAGGGAAAGGGGAGGAAGGATGGAAAGTGACAGAATAAGTCGAAAGAGCCTCCAACGACCCTGTCTATCGATGATCGTACCAGCAAAGAACGTAAAAATTACTCCGGGCATGGTTGTTAGCAGCGAGAAAAGACCAAGCTTCGCGGATGACCCTGTATTTACATAAACCAGCCAATAAACAGCTGTATTCTGAACCCAAGAACCCAAAAAGGAAAGAAAATGTCCTAATATAAAAGCTCTAAAATTTTTAATTTTAAAAACTTCAAAAGGAATTTTTATCCCCCCTCTTTACAAAAATTTAATTTAGGTTTATCCTGTCATTCAAGAAATTTTAAAGGAGGTTAGTGTATCATGTTTAGAGGTAAGGTGAAGTGGTTCGATGAGAAGAAGGGGTATGGTTTCATCTCCAAGGAGGATGGCGGTGATGTGTTTGTCCACTACACTGCCATCGACATGCCCGGCTTCAAGACCCTGAAGGAAGGTCAAACCGTAGAGTTTGAAGTTGTTCAGGGTCCTAAGGGCGAACAAGCTTCCAAAGTAAAAGTCATCAAAGAATCAGCCTAATTCTCAACGAGAAAATCAAGGGAGGGGGCATCCCCTCCTATTCTCTATGCACAAAAGTAGTACTTTAAGGGTCGAGATTAACCCCTCTCAGATTGCTTATCTCAAGTTTTTGCTTGAAGGCTACGATCATCTTGCCCTTCCTGTGGTTGTTGATGGCAAAAAAGCGGAAATTAAAATGCTTATCCCTCCATCGGAGGTCAGAATTCTTATCAATCTTATTAGAGAAGAATTTCCGTCAGCAATTATTTTAGGGAACGATTAAAACTGGAATTTTGGCCCAATCTAACACATGATTAGCCACACTTCCCAAAAAAAGCCTATCAATAAAGCTCTTTTCTGACCTCCCAAGGATAACAATACTTGCTTCTTTTTCAGAAATAAGGTCTAAAATCAACTCTTGAGGAGTACCAAGAAGCACATGTCTTTCAATTTTTTCCATACTTTCAGAAAAGTCCTTTAACAATTTCTCAAGCTTAATAGTCGTCTCTTCTTCCAAGCTTTTCATTCTCATTCTGTCTAAACCTTCAACCATAGTTGATGGGATTACATGAAGCACTATACCCCTTTCAAACACAGACCTTAGTTTAAAAAAGAACTCTAAGGCTCTAAGAGATGGAGGAGAAAAATCTATAGCCATCAAGGGCCTTTGAAAGATATTTTTGTTTTGCATAACTAATTCTTTATCTTTTATGGCATACTTAAAAACAAGGGCTGGAACCTTTATCCGTTTTAGAATTTCTTTTGTTCTTGAGCTAACAAGCAGAGTTTCTCTTTTCTTTTTGCCAATAACCAAAAGATCTATCTTTTCCTCTTCGCAAATTGCTGGAATGTCGTAAACCGGATCTCCCACCTTAACTATGGTTCGATACTCAAGTCCTGCGGACCTTATCTCCTTTCCCCAAAGTTCAAACCTTAGCTCAGCCTCTTCCTTCAATCGATTGGCTTCCTCTCCTAAATAGCCATAGGGGAAAACATAGGAAACTTCGTCGCGATGGATGATACGAAGAAGTATAATCTCTTCAAGCCCAGCCTTCTTTAGAACGAAAAGCTCTTTTAAAGCTTGAAAAGAGAGGTCACGAAACTCTGTGCAGTATAGTATGCGTTTTATACTCATCTATTAACCTCAAAAGAATATTAAACTTAACAAAACAAACAAAGGGAATAGAATGGGAAGGGAATATCTAAATACATACCCAAGGAAGCTTGGCATAGGTATACCTCTTTCTTCAGCAATTGATTTTACCATAAAGTTTGGAGCATTACCGATGTAAGTCATGGCTCCCCAGAAAACTGCCCCACAAGAGATGGCAAGCAAATAATTTGGATGCTCCTTTATAAGAAGAGAAAGAGCGGTGCCTTCAGGAAGACCTTGATAGAATTTGCCGAGAAGGGCAGAAAGAAAGGTTAAATAGGTTGGGGCATTATCTAACAAAGCAGAAAACACTCCAGCCCCATAAAAATAATGATATGACTTATCCATCCCTTGTATTAAAGGACCAACTGCTCCTTTTTCACCAGCAAGAAGGATCTGCACCGCTGGAATCATAGTAACAAAAAGCCCAAAAAAGATTATTATAACTTCCTTTATAGGATACCAAGAAAACTCATTCTTAGCTTTTATATTATAGGGAGTAATAAAATGAGATATTGCAAGAATACCTAAAAGCAAGATATCTCTTACCAAAGAGTTAAGGCTTAAGTCAATACCGAAAAAATGAACCTTTGGTAGTTTAGTTTTCCCGAAAATAATAAGCACGGCTATTATCATAAAAATAAAAAAAAGATTGTATAACCCTTCAATACGAAATGGGTCTTTCTGTAAAGAGAATTTCTGTTTTTTTTCCATTAAATAAAAGCGTCTGTCCAACAAATAGTATATCAAAAGTAGGGGTAAGCACAGGAAAAGCATAGGAAAAAAAAGGTTTAAGGTCCAGAAAAAGGGGACACCTTTTAAATATCCTAAGAATAGTGGTGGGTCGCCAAGGGGTGTTAAAGAGCCTCCAATGTTTGAAACAAGAAAGATAAAAAAAACTATCATAAAATCCCTTTTCTCTCTCCAAGCGTTTGCCCTAAGAAAAGGACGGATGAGCACCATTGAAGCACCGGTTGTCCCCATTAGGCTTGCTAAAGGTGTGCCAAAGGCTAAATAAAGGGTGTTTGCTAACGGGGTTCCTGAAAAGAAATTACTAACATAGATCCCGCAAGAAACTACATAAAGCGCCGAAAGAAGGATGATAAAGGGTAGATACTCCTCAAGCAGCACATGAAGAACTAAATAAACACCGCCTAACTGGAGATAATAAAGAATAACTAAAAAACCAAAACCTGCCCAAAAAAGGGTTATCTTTCCAAAATGCCGATGCCAAAACCTTGGAAAAAGGAGTGGGAAGATAGCGATTGAAGCTAACATCCCTATAAAAGGAAGAATAGAATGGATTGGCAAAAGTTGTCCCAAGGAATCTACCATTTTAACTTAAAATAAGGCTTTTAATCTGGCAAATACCTTAGATGGTTTGCAGAGCTCGGCTTTAATTATAGAAAAAAATTGGTCTTTTGCCTTCTCAAGGTCATCGTTTATTATTACATAGTCATAAAAACCAGCAAAAGATAGCTCAAACCTTGCCCTCTCAAGCCTTTCTTTTATCTTTTCTTCCCTCTCGGTTCCACGAGAAATAAGCCTATTTTTTAAGGTTTCAAAATCTGGTGGGGCGATAAATATAGTGACCACCTCGTCTCCAAAATAAGATTTTAGTTTTCCTGCCCCTATAACCTCAACATCAAACAGGAGGTGCTTTCCTAAGGATTTAGCCTTAGCAATTTCGCCCTTTGAGGTCCCATAATAATAGGAATGAACTTTTACCCATTCTAAAAACTCTCCACGTTCTATCATCTCAAGAAAAGTCTTCTCATCAACGAAATAATAGTGTTCTCCGTGCCTTTCACTATTCCTTGGTGGTCTGGTAGTGTGCGAAACTGAAAAATAAAATTCTTCCTTTGGTAAAAAGGAAAGAAGCGTGCTTTTCCCTGACCCAGATGGGCCAGAAACTATGATGGTTAAAAGGTTTTTACTCATTATCCTCTTCTTTTAGCTTTGTGATGTCGCTTGAGAACCTTTGAGCAATTGTCTCAGTTTGAATGGCGGTAAGGATAACATGATTGCTATCGGTTATGATGATGGAGCGAGTCTTACGCCCCTGCGTAGCATCGATCAACCGATGACCTTCCTTTGCTTCCTCCTTTAGCCTCTTCATGGGAGCTGAATTGGGGTTTACAATAGCAATAATCCTGTCTGCCACAACGAAGTTACCAAAACCTATGTTAACAAGCTTTCCCGTCCGTTCCATCCTTCCCTCCCGAAATTTCTTGAAAATTTTTAAATAATTATAACAAACTTTGAGTTTTTTGTCAAAGGTTATCTTTTTTCAGTCCTTTTTTACGCTTACTTAAGATTTTTAAACCAAAATCTTTTACAAAAAGAAAAGGACCAAGAAGGATGTAGATTAGCACCAAAACAAATAGGATTACCGGTGGTTTGCTTGCCGTTAGGATGAAAAGAAAAAGAAATAAAACAAGAAAGTAAAAGGTGCTCAATCCCCTTAGACGGACTTCCTTAAGGCTTGGATATCGAAGGGGAGAAACCATGAGGAAGGATACTATGCAGACCAAAAAAAGAAGTGGATAGCTACGTTCTTCTGGCTCAATCCCCAGAAATAGAAGAAGAAGGATGGTTGAAGCAATAAGTGCTCCGCCAGCAGGAGATGGAAGCCCCTCAAAATAAGATAAAGAGGAAGTTTTTACATTAAACCTTGCAAGCCTAAGAGCTACACAAGCTGCATAGAGAAAAGAAACAAGGAAACCCTGTCTTCCAAAGGTTGAAAGAGAAAATTGGTAGATGAGAAAGGCTGGAGATACTCCAAAGGACACCATGTCAGCTAAGGAATCAAGCTCCTTGCCAAATTTGGTAACCTGTGCGCTCAAACGGGCAAGCCTTCCATCTAAAATATCGAAAAAAATAGCAAGGAAGATGGCGAGAGCCCCAGTCTTAAACTCCCCTTCATAGGCTGAACAGAGGGCATAGTAGCCACAAAAAAGGTTTAAAAGGGTAAAGATGCTTGGAAGATATTTCATCTTCTTTGCGGAAGTCGAGCAATCGGTGTTTCACCGGCAAAGACCTTATGCCCCTCTTTAACCAAGATTTCCGCGTTGACAGCAGGAAAGAAAACCTCAACCCTAGAGCTAAACTTGATCAAGCCTATGATGTCTCCAGCTAAGAGCTCATCCCCTGGCAAGACAAAGCTTTTAATCCTTCTTGCTACAAGTCCTGCCACTTGCACAACCCAAACAGGCACTCCATCTTCCCTTTCGATCAAATAGACCTGCTTTTCGTTCCTTTGAAAGGCAGAATCTGAAAACACTGGTTTGTTTTCCCCCTTAAGATAGACGGTGTTTATTACCCGCCCTTGGACTGGACTGCGGTTTACATGAACATCCCATAGCCTCATAAAAATTCCCACTCGATAAAGGGGTTCATCCCACCATTCAGGCCTTTTCTCTACATCAACCTTAACGACCTTTCCGTCAGCTGGAGAGAGAAGATAATCAGGGTTTAAGATACCCTGCCTCTCAGGATTGCGAAAGAAAAAGGCGTTTAGTAAAGAAAAGGAAATAAAACCAAGCCCCAAACGCTTCTTCCCAGCTCCTAAGAATAACCCACCAAGTAGGGCTGGAACAAGAACATAGGGATATCCTTCTTTATGGATCATCACTTTTTAACAGAGGGGAAAAGTTCTTCGTTAGTATGGGGTAAAAAGAGAGCCGCCATGTAGTAATCCATATACTGCGGATGCCCTGAGAGCTCAACATGGGTCATCATCTGGGCAATTCTATTCAGCTCAAGGAGCTTTTCCTTTGATAGCATAGCCTTCTTTGCCCCTTGGAGGCTTGTATTACCAAGGAAGAAAAACCTATCCCGAGGAAGGTCTGGTAAAAGACCGATCGTGACAGCATCCTCAAGGTCAATATAGCTACCAAAGGTTCCGGCTAAGAATACCCTTTTCAGGTCAAAAATGCTTAGCCCAGCTGATTCCAGCAGTATCTGATATCCAGCAAACATCGCTCCCTTTGCCCGCATGAGATTATCAATATCCGCCTCGGTAAAGACTATATCATGCTCAAGGGCTGATTCTTCTTTAAACACAAGCACATACTCAAAGCCCTCCTCCCCTTTCCTTAAACGAGGATGGTCAATGTCTCTACGAAATTTTC
The DNA here is from genome assembly GCA_964549125.1 of uncultured Caldimicrobium sp. Lineage (GTDB taxonomy): Bacteria > Desulfobacterota > Thermodesulfobacteria > Thermodesulfobacteriales > Thermodesulfobacteriaceae > WYEG01. The sequence continues at coordinate 6,775 of CAZJUD010000012.1, read as the reverse complement.
CAGACCGGTCGATCAAGCCTACCTTGAAAAGCTGAGCCAAAAGGGAGATTATACCTGAACCACAAATGCCCTTAGGTCTTTGTTTACCTATAGTGATGATCATCGGCTCAAAGGTATCAGGGTCGATGTGCACCCCCTCAATAGCACCTGATGTTGCCCGCATTCCATGCTTTATTCCACCTCCTTCAAAGGCAGGACCTGCTGAGCAGGCAGCACACATCAAAAAATCCCTGTTGCCTACTACAATTTCTCCGTTTGTCCCAAGGTCAATAAAGAGGGTTAAGTCTTCCTCCTTAGCAATAAGACTTGCTAACACGCCAGCTGTAATGTCTCCACCAACATAGCTTGCCACTGAAGGTGAAAATTGAAAGACCGCTGAAAAGGAACTAAATCCAATCTCTTTGGCTAAAAGGGGAGGATAATATTGAGCTACAGGCACATATGGATGTTCCCTTAAATACCGAGGTTCAAGCTCTAAAAAAAGGTGGGTCATAACCGTGTTTCCTGCAATGGAGAAGAGCTTGATCTCTGATGATGATCTGTTCGCCTGATTCAAAAGCTCTTCGGTCAGAAAGTATATCTTTTCTTTAACTCTTTCTGAAAGAAGCCTCAGTCCGCCTTTTTTCTTACAAAACTCAATTCGACTTATAACATCTTCACCAAAACTAATCTGAGGGTTATAATCGGAGGTTTGAGCTAAAACCTCTCCCGTTGAAAGGTCTACAAGCTCAAGCTGTAAAGTTGTGGTCCCAAGGTCTATAGCTACACCAAGAGGTCTAACTTCAGGTTTATCTATGTCAAAAAGGAATTTAGTCCCTGATGATGGGTCTTCATACCAGAAAAAGGTGGCACGGAATTCTTGAGGCCGAAGAACATGGGGAAGCTTTCTTAAGAATTCAAGCTCAACCTTAAAATTATCACCTCCGTAAGGCTTTAGCGCAAGTAGGATGCGCGAAAGGTCTGGCATGTTGTCTTCAAGGGATGGTTGTTTGAGAGAAAGCGTTGTCCAATAAAGAGGAGAAGATATAGGAACGGTTTCTTTCCTTTCTATGGCTTTGGCAAAGACCCTATCCTTCCTTAGGAGGGCTTTCCGGTCGTATTTACTCTCAACGGGGATACGAATCAAAACATCAGTCAAAGGAACGACAGTGCAAGCCTTATAATACACTCCGTCAACCTTTTCGCCCTGAACCTCTCCCTTTTCAAGAAGGACCTTACATTTACCGCAGGCTCCTAATCCACCGCAGCTTGCGTTAATGTGAATACCAACCCGCATAGCAAGCTCAAGTATGGTCTCGTAGGGATAGGCATCAGCGGTAACTTGATAGGGCTCAAAGGTAACCTTTGGCATGGCTATTCCCCTTAAGTTCCCTCTTCCCAAGATGAAAGGTATCTTTCCTGCTCTGGGGTTAGCTCATCGATCTTTATACCCATAGATGATAGTTTTAGCCTTGCAACCATTCTATCTATTTCCTGAGGCACTGAATAAACCTTTCTTTCAAGCTTCCCTTTATTCTTAATTAAGTATTCCACAGAGAGGGCTTGGTTAGCAAAGCTCATGTCCATGACTGCTGAAGGATGCCCCTCGGCACAGGCAAGGTTGACAAGCCTACCTTGGGCAAGAAGATAGATCCTTCGTCCATCCTTTAGAGTATACTCCTCAACCTCAGGTCTAATGGTTCTTACGCTTTTTGCCAATTCTCTTAAGGCTGGAATGTCAATTTCTACATCAAAATGTCCAGAGTTAGCAACGATAGCTCCGTCTTTCATCTCAAGAAAATGTTCTCTACGTATGACCGATTTATTCCCTGTAACAGTTACAAAAACATCACCAAGCTTTACAGCCTCTTCAATAGGCATAACTAAATAACCGTCCATCACCGCCTCAAGGGCTTTAAGAGGGTCAACCTCGGTCACGATAACCCTTGCTCCCATACCTCTTGCCCTCATGGCTAAACCCTTTCCACACCAGCCATATCCACAGACGACAAAGTATGAACCTGCAAGGAGCCTATTTGTTGCCCTAAGGATCCCATCTATCGTTGATTGCCCAGTACCATACCGATTATCAAATAGATGCTTTGTTAAGGCGTCGTTTACTGCTATGATGGGATAAAGGAGCTTCCCCTCGTTGGCTAAAGCCTTAAGCCTTATAACTCCAGTTGTAGTTTCTTCTGTCCCTCCGATAATCTCGGCTGCCTGCTCTGGTCTTTCTTTATGAAGAGTTGAAACAAGGTCTGCCCCGTCATCTATGGTTATGTGAGGCTTTGCATCAAGGACTGCTTTAATATGCTTATAATAAGTTTCTCTATCCTCACCTCTTACTGCAAAGACGGGAACTTCAAAGTATTTGACCAGGGCTGCTGCTACCTCATCCTTAGTTGAAAGAGGGTTTGACGCACAAAGATAAACCTCTGCACCTCCTTCTTTAAGGGTCCTAACGAGATTTGCTGTCTCGGTTGTAACATGAAGACATGCCCCAATCCTCACACCCTTCAAAGGCTTTTCAGCCGCAAACCTCTCCCTAATCTGTCGTAAAACTGGCATATCCATCTCTGCCCATTCAATAAGCCGTAGCCCGTTATCAGCCAAAGATAGGTCTTTAACATGAAACTCCATCTTATCCTCCTCTATTTATCAAAACCAGCAAGTTCTTTTATCTTCTCTACCATGTCAAGCTTTTCCCAGGTAAACTCAGGCTCATTCCTTCCAAAGTGCCCGTAGCATGCTGTTTTTCGGTAGATGGGTCTTCTTAGGTCCAAGTATTCGATCATATGCTTAGGCTTAAAGTTGAAAAGTTTATTGATGATGTCTAAGATCTTCTCAACAGGTATGGTCTCGGTTCCGTAGGTGTTGACATTTATGGCTAAAGGCTCAGGAATCCCAATAGCATATGCAACCTGAACCTCAAGCTCACGAGCAACCCCTGCGGCAACGAGATTTTTGGCTACATAACGAGCGTAGTAAGAAGGGGTTCTGTCAACCTTCGTTGGGTCCTTACCGGAGAAGGCACCACCACCATGATGACCCCTTCCACCGTAGGTATCAACGATTATCTTCCTTCCTGTCATGCCACAATCAGCAAGTGGTCCTCCAATCACAAACCTTCCTGTTCCGTTGATGATAATGCGGGTCTCTGGCTTTAAATGCTCAGGGGCAATTACCTTCTTTATCACCTCTTCATAAATGGCTTCCCGAAGCTCCTTCAGCGTTACCGTTGGCTCATGCTGGGCGGCTATAACTATGGTATGCACATCAACAGGTCTTCTATCTTCATATCTAATAGTGACCTGAGTTTTACCATCTGGTCTAAGGAAGGGTAAAATGCCTTTTTTTCTAACCTCAGCAAGCCTCATGGCCAATCTATGAGCATACCAGATGGGCATGGGCATGTAATCTGGCGTCTCATCGCAGGCGTAACCAAACATCAGACCCTGGTCTCCTGCTCCAATGTCTCCATCCCGTTCAATGCCCATAGCAATGTCAGGACTCTGCCTATCTATGCTTATAAGCACAGCACAGGTCTGCCAATCAAACCCAAGGTCTGAATGGTTGTATCCTATCTCTTTGACCACACCACGAGCTACCGTTGGATAATCTATCCTTGCTTCAGTTGTTATCTCTCCAGCGATCAAGATCATCCCTGTGTTTACTAAGGTCTCGCAGGCTACCCGAGCGTATGGGTCTTTCTCTAAGATGGCATCAAGGATGGCATCAGAGATCTGGTCTGCTACCTTGTCAGGATGCCCCTCGGTTACAGACTCTGAAGTAAAAAGAAAGTTCTTTGCTAACATTTTACCCCTCCTTCTCAGTTTGTTTGGGAATTTAAAAGTTTAATATATTTCTAAAATTTCACAAGAAGAAACAGAGGGTGTTCAAAAAATCCTTTGGCTGAGTTTCAACATCTTGAAAAAGTAAGGGCTTTCTCTGTTGCTAACGCTACCACAAGTGGGCAAGTTATGCTTGCAAGAATTTTGGATTTATCAATTAATACTCTTTCACTCATTGAAAATACCTATTTGTTTTAAGTTCAAATAGTTGATAAATTTTTAACAAACCAAAGGGGGGCTGATTGCAATGAAAAGAGTAGATACCAGAGGATTGCCTTGCCCTCAACCTGTGATTCGCACCAAAGAAGCCTTGGATGAGATTAATCAAGGAGAAACTATAACCGCCTTAGTTGATAACGAGGTTTCCTTAGAAAACATTAAAAAATTCCTTTCAGCCCAAGGGCATAAGCTTCTTGAAGTAAAAAAGGAAGGCGATGTATACGAGCTAAAAATTGAAAAAGGAACGAATCCCGGCGTATCCTATGAGATAACCTGCCCGGTTAGCGATGAAGAAAAACCAAAGGAACTTTTTTTAATCATTGCTACCGATGTGATGGGTAGGGATGAGGTCTTGGGCAAGATCCTCATGAAAGGGTTTCTTGAAACCCTGCTTGTAAGCAGCGAACTACCACAAAGGATTTTTTTCATGAACACTGGGGTTAAGCTCACCACTGAGGTTGATTATGCGATAGAGATCTTAAAAAAACTTGAAGAAAGAGGGGTTGAGATATTTTCCTGTGGAACCTGTTTAAAATATTATCAGCTTGAGGATAAACTAAGGGTTGGTAAAAGGGGCGGAACAGATGTATACCTATCAGGGATGATAGATTTTAAAAAGGTGGTTTTTATAGGCTAAGCTATAGAAAGGTGCTTGAAAGCCTTTTGGCCTATATCTTTACGGTAGAATGCTCCGTCAAAATGGATGAGGGCGCAGGCTTGATAGGCTTTATCAATCGCTGAGGTCAAGGTTTCTCCAAGTGCTGTGACTCCAAGAACTCTACCCCCATTTGTAAAAAAGGAGCCTTCCTCCTTTTTTGTCCCAGCATGAAAAACTATGACTCCAGGTATCTCCTTTACCTTATCAAGTCCTGTAATGAGCTTTCCCTTTTCATAAGAACCTGGATAGCCCTTACTTGCCATCACAACGCAAACTGCCCAATCTTCACTTTCTTTTAGGTCTACTTCTGCTAATCTACCCTCGAATGTTAACTCAATCACTTCAAGCAAGTCGTTTTCAATTCTTGGGAGGATGGCTTGAGCCTCAGGGTCGCCAAGTCTACAGTTAAACTCAAGAACATAGGGGGTATCGTTTACTATCATGAGCCCTGCATAGAGAAAACCAAAATAAGGATTTCCTTCCTTTTTAAGGGTCTTAAGAACGGGACCTATGACCTTGTCTGATATAGCTTCCCTTAGTTTTGGTGTGATCAAAGGCGCAGGAGAGTAGGCACCCATACCGCCAGTGTTTGGTCCCTCATCGTTATCAAGAAGCCTTTTATGGTCCTGCGAAGTAGGTAAAGCCTTGAAGGTTTCTCCGTCAGTAATAACTATAAAAGAAGCCTCCTCCCCGCTTAGCTTTTCTTCAATAACAACCATCTTCCCAGCATCCCCAAAGATACGCTCCTCCATTATTTTTTCGATAGCTTGATAGGCTTCCTCTAAGGTATCACAAACAAATACCCCCTTCCCGGCACATAAACCATCAGCCTTGATCACTATTGGAGCACCCTTTTTCTCAACATAAGCCCTTGCCTTTTCCGGGTCATCAAACACAGCAAAGTTCGCAGTAGGAACACCCGCTCTTTTCATCACCTCTTTTGCAAAGGCTTTACTTCCCTCAAGTTGGGAGGCAATCTGACTTGGTCCGAAAACTTTAATACCCTTTGCTTGAAGAGGATCAGCAATTCCTCTAACTAAAGGCTCCTCTGGACCGGGAACAACAAGGTCTATGCCTTCAGCCTTGCAGAATAGGGCTAACTTTTCAAAATCCTGTAAATCAATCCCAGGTGGTATCTCTGCTACCTCGCTTATTCCACCATTCCCTGGTATGCAGTAAATCTTTTCTATACCTTTACTTTTTCTTAAAGCCCAGCAAAGGGCATGCTCTCTTCCCCCTCCTCCAAGAACAAGAACCCTCATAGATTATCCCCTTTTTAGCTTCTTTTCCGTGAAGACAAAGGCTGAGAACAAAGCACATTTCATAAGGTCAGAAGGTATAAAGGGAATTACGGTAAGGACTAACAGCTCTTTCAAACTATTTGCCAATCCTTGCTGAGAATAGCCCGCTAAAAACCATAATGCCCCAAAGAAATAAACGAAAAGGTGCCCAAGTAGAGCAATCAAAAAAGTGGATGCAGGATTCTTTAACAGACCACGTTCCTTAGCAAAGGATACAAAATAAACCATAAAGAAAAATCCAATAAGGTATCCTCCAGTTGGACCAGAAAGAACTAAAAGCCCTCCTTTTCCACCTGAAAAGAGGGGAAGACCCATAGCGCCAAGCATTAAATAAAGAGCTACGCTACCCAAGGCTAAGGGTAAAGGAAGATAGTAGGCTATAAAAAGTAAGCCAAGAGTTTGAAGAGTTAAAGGCACGGGGGTAAATGGTAACGGAACCCTGATCTGGCTTAACAGGGCAAGAAGAAGGACAAACCCAAAGGCTGTTAAAATTGATTTTGCTTTAAGCAAAGGAATCTCCTTCAGCATAATTATCCTCCCACCTTCTTTGATAAAGCTAATTATAACATCTTATTTTTTATTTAGTCAAGGTGAATAGAAGCTGTTCAAAAATTCTTACAAGCCTTCTTCTCTATCTTGATTTAGCCTAAGAACCGAAGAACTTCGGAGAGCCTTCGCCTCCCTTAGGATATCATAAAAAATTGGCTTAGGGTGCCCTTCTAAATCCTGAGGGATCATCAGCGTCCCAAGGACCTCTGGGGCAGTAG
>CAZJUD010000011.1:0-17048 GCA_964549125.1 uncultured Caldimicrobium sp. | reverse complement strand
GAAGTCATAGCCGAGAGCGAACGATTAGGCTTAAACCTTAAAAAAGTCCCATTAAATCAAGCTTTTCCTTTAGTAAAAACATTAAATATTAAAAGTTTACCCTGCTTAATAGAGTTTAAAGAGGACGAAATTGAGATTTATACGGGCTTTGAAGCTGTTAGAAGCAGGCTCAATGTAGAAGCAAAGGAAAATCCCTGCCTTGAAAATTCTCAAGAAGGAGGTTTATGTGCCATCCCCTGAATTAGCTTGCAAAACTACGCACATTGGAAGCTTGCCCTATGAAGATATTGAAACCGCTTTAGCCTATGCCTTTAAGTTTGATATACCTGCTTGGCCTCAGCTACCAAAGTTTAAATCTGAAGGGATGATCATTCAAGCTTGCGAAGGTTTCCCAGGATTTGACAAAGCGGTGGAGAGGATTGATCTAACCCATCCTAATTTTGAAGAAGGCTTGTTTAGAATCCTTGAAGATTATCAAAGGGTTATTGCGGATGACTACGATGGGATCTTAACACATTATCTTCCTTCAGAAGAACACGCCCGAGCCCTTAGGCCCTTTGCTGAAAAGTCAAAGCTTTATCCGTGTTCTTGGGTTAAAGGGCAGATTACCGGTCCATTCACCCTTTCTTCAGCTCTTAAAGACCTTGAGGGGCAAAGCCTAATTTTTATTCCTGACTTAAGAGAGCTCGTTGTTAAATTTTTAACTTTAAAAGCCCTTGCCCAAGCCAAAGTGCTCAGCGAAACCAAAAAAAGGGTCATCATCTTTCTTGATGAGCCAGGCTTAGCTGGATTTGGTAGCTCTGGATTTCTAACTATCACTAAAGCTGAAGTAATCAGCATGCTGAAAGAGATAATTCAGAATCTAAGACAAAGGGGATTTCTTGTTGGTATTCACGTTTGCGCAAACACAGACTGGGACCTTGTATTTCAATCAGACCCAGACATAGTAAGCTTTGATAGTTTTAACTTCTTCGAAAAATTTGCCATCTATTCTAAAGAACTGAGTCTATTCTTAAAAGAAAGAGGAAGATTTATCGCCTGGGGATTCGTGCCAACGGATAAAGAAAATTTAGAAAGGGCAAACTTTGACGAAATAGAAAATAGAATCCTTCGCCAATTGGAAGGTCTTTCAAGCTTAGTTTCTCTTTCCATAAAAGAACTACTAAAACAGAGTTTATTTACACCCTCTTGCGGAATGGGAAGCTTATCGAGCAAGCAGGTTGACAAGGTGGTTGAATATTTGCAAAAGCTGCAGAATATTATAATTAATTTAGCCTAAATTGGGAGGTAGAGACATGGGTATTAGAGCCTACATTCTGATCAACACTCAGATAGGTAAAACTCAGAGGGTAGTTGAGGAGTTAAGAAAAATTCCTGAAATTAAGAAGCTCGATGTTATAATGGGTCCTTATGATATAATAGTTGAAGTTGAGGTCCCAAGCTATGAAGACATCTCTAAGCTCCTCTTAGAAAAGATTCAGAATATACCCGCCATAAATCATACAATGACCTGCCCAGTAGTAAGTTAAGCTAAATTTAAGCTAAATGGACCCAAGCATACTACAAGAAAAGGTTTTGGTCCTTAATAAATACTATCAAGCAGTCCACATCACCAACCTTCAAAAGGCTATCTGTCATTTAGTAAAAGGGACAGCCTTAGTCATAACTGAGGATTGGACAACCCATGATTTTACCGACTGGGTTAAAATAAGTGAATTTCACGCTGAAAACGGGTCAAAACATCGGTTTGTTCGGAGCCCCTCTCTAAAAATACTTCTTTTTGATGTCATTTACCTACCCAACAACGAATCTCTGCCTCAGAGCGAGGTTATCTTCACAAGGCAAAACCTCTTTCTTAGGGATAATTTTACCTGCCAATACTGTGGGAAACTCTTAAACAATCCGAAGGACCGAACGATCGACCATGTAATCCCAAAGAGCAGAGGAGGGAAAACCGTTTGGTCAAACGTAGTCCTCTGCTGTAAAAAGTGCAACCTAAAAAAAGGTAACAGAACGCCTGAGGAAGCAGGTTTAAAATTGATCAAGCAACCTAAAGCTCCAAAGTGGCAAGCTCTAATCTTGGAAGAATTTCCAAAACATAAAAAGGAAAAATGGAGAAAATTTCTTAAATTCGCTGGCCTCTTTGAAGAAAAGAACTAATTTTCAAAAAGCTTATTTACATTGAGTAAAAGGAGCAACCTATCCGGAAGTTGATAGATATTTTCTATGTAATCTCGGTCAAGACCTTCAATTCTATCTGGCGTTTCTTCAAGCTTTGAAACAGGAACCTCCATGATATCACCTATTTTTTCAACTAAAAAAGATAAAAGCTCATTATCCTTCCTGATGATAAGATTTAGTCTGTAGTTTAAATCGCCTTGAAGCTTTATCTTTTTTTGTAGGTCCATCACAGTTACAATATGTCCCCTTAAATTCATGATCCCCAGAATGTACTCCTCAGACAACGGAACCGGTGTAATCTCTAAGTCCTTATTGATCTCTACCACCTTTTCTGCAGGGACCCCGAAAATAAAGTCACCGAGATAAAAAGTAATTAAAGTTAGATGCTTATCTTTAAGCAAACCCTTTTTCTCTTCAACTAAAGCTAAGGTTTTCCTCTCGTCCATATCCTTTAGCCTCCTTGGCTTAATCTTTTATAGGTTTCATAGGCTAAGCTTAGGCAATCTTTAACCTCAAAGGGGAGGTCAGCAGGGAAAATTACTTTTAGCTTAATTATCAGGTTACCTCTCTTAAGTTCTCCCCTTTCATAATAATATAAACCACGGGATTTTAAAACAAGCTCCTGGCTTGTTCTTAAGTCGGAGGCTGCTACTCTTTCTGTTCCCTCTAAGGTTGAAATCTCGATAAAGTCTGAAAGTAAGAGTTCCCATAAGCTTACAGTTTGTTCAAAGATTAAATCTTTTCCCACTCTTTTAAACTTTGGATGCTCCTTGATAACTACTTCCACATAAACATCCTGAGGTAGATTAAACCTTTCTTTTGGTAGATAAAGATAATCGCCTTCTTCAAGACCAAGGGGCAGGTCGATAATTACCCTCAACTCATCCCTTATTGTTCCTCTACCTAAACAGGTAGAGCAAGTTATCCTATGGACCCTTCCCTTACCACCGCAGAAGGGACAAGGCACATAGACCTTATCACCTATCCTTGGACTGGAAGTCTCTATAAATCCCGTGCCAAAACAATTTCCACAAACTTGGCTTTTAACCCTGTCATAACCTGTTCCATCGCAGTCAGGACACTTCTTTTCAACAGGGATAACTAAAGTCTTTTGTTTAAGCGTTAAGATTTCCTCCAAGGTAAATTCTTCGCATCGGTAAACATAGTTACCTTGAGAAGGAAGCCTTTTAACTACCTCCACTTTGAAATTTTTATCCTTTGTATTCTGTTCAGTATACCAGGCTAAAAACTTAAGAAATTCCTCCTTGTCACCACCTAAATCGGGATGAAGCGCCTTTAACACTTTCCGGTAATACCTCTTCAGTTCTTTGTTGTTTTGCCTTGAGGAAAAATCGTTAAGCATGGCTTATCCTTTGTTTTCTTGCCTCAAGAAGCTCATTGATAGTGAGTAAGACTTTTTCTCTATCAAGCTTTACTTGATAGGCATCAGCGCCAAGTTCCATAACCTTCTTTTTTATATCTTCACCGGCAAGGGAGGTTTGCACAAGGATGGGAAGTTTTGAAAACTGTGGGTTTTTTCGGACCTCGGCAATGAGAGCAAAACCATCCATCACTGGCATTTCTATATCTGTAATCAACAAGGAATATTGCTCAGGGTTTTGCATTAGCTTTTCTAATGCCACTTTGCCGTTTTCCGCAACATCAACCTCAAACCCAGCTTGAGTAAGATAATTCTTGATCAAATTCTGGAAGAAAGGAGAATCTTCAGCAAGAAGGATCTTAGTCGGTTCTATGATTTCTTCCTCCTTTCTTTTTACGACAAACCATTCTGGGTCAAACATCTCTATTACCTTATAAATATCTAAGAAAAGCACCGTCCTATCGTGAATGATACGATGCCCGATTATTCCTGGCTGTTGATAGATGGTTGTATCAACTTCTAAGGTTGTTTCCAGAGTATCAACTATTCTTGAACAGATGATGCCTACCGTCTTTTCCCTTTCAGTAAAGAAAAGAACGCTTACTTCTTCGCCATACTCAGGGTAGCTAATGGGTAGATAGTTTTCTAACCTTAAAACCGGAATAACCTTCCCCTTGTAAAGAAGGACCTCTTTACCACCAATTACCGTAATCTGGTCTGACTTTACCTTATCAAGCCTTGAGATCAAGGCTAATGGCACAGCAAAGTTATCCTTACCAACCTCAAAGATAAGGATAAATTGCGTTTCTTCTATGGTAAGGACTTTTTCTTCTGTTAAACCCTTCTCCAATTCTTCCAAGGCTACGCCGAGCATCTTCATAAGCCCCACAATATCTAAGATAAGTGCAAGCTTCCCATCCCCCATTATGGTTGCTCCGCTGTATAGAGGGATGTTCTTAAACCATCTCCCAAGGGGCTTAACTACGATTTCTTCGGAATCGTAGATCTCGTCAACAAGGAGGCCAAAAAATCTATCACCAGCACTAAGGATAACAAGATTCTTCTCCTGTGATTTTCCATCGCGATTTAGCACTTTAGATAGCGAAAGGACCGGTATTATTTCACCCCTAAGTCTATAAAAATCGGTATTCCCTATCTTTAAAAGGTCCTTCTCTGGGTTTATAGCAACAAGCTCTCTAAGACTTACCTGAGGTATAGCAAATCTCTGCCCCTGAGAGGTTACGATAAGGGCTGGAACAATGGCTAAGGTTAAAGGTATTTTTATCCGAACTATTGTTCCTTTTCCCTTCGTTGTGTTAAGTTCGATCGTGCCCCCAAGCTTTTCTATGTTCGTCTTAACCACATCCATCCCTACACCGCGACCGGAAACCTGGGTCACCTTTTCCGCCGTAGAAAATCCGGGCTTGAAGATAAGCGAAAGAATTTCCTTTTCGCTCATTCTTTCGGCTTCACGAGGGTCAAGCAAGCCCCTCTCAATGGCCTTACGCTTCACCTTCTCTACATCTATCCCTCTACCATCATCTTCTATCTCAATGACAACTTGTCCCCCCTCGTGATAAGCCCTCATTACAAGCAACCCCTCTTCGGGTTTGCCTAATCTTACTCTTTCCTCGGGGGGTTCAATCCCATGGTCGATGGAATTGCGAACAAGATGAGTTAACGGGTCCTTTATGGCTTCTATAATAGATCGATCAAGCTCCGTTTCAGTTCCCTCAAGCTTAAGATTCACTTTTTTCCCAAGCTGTCTGCTTAAGTCTCTTACGATCCTTGGGAACTTATTGAAGACCGTACCAATAGGTTGCATCCTTGTTTTCATAATGGCTTCTTGAAGCTCAGAAGTTACCATTGAGAGGGTTTGAACGCTTCTCAAGAGGTCAGGATCATGAAATTTGTTTGCAAGCTGCACAACCCTATTCCTTGCAAGCACAAGCTCTCCAGCTAAGTTCATAAGCTGGTCCAAAAGATGAACATCCACCTTTACATGGGTCTCTGTAAGCTCCCTTGTGGGTAAAACAGAAGAAGTATCTTGAGGTTTCTCTTTTGACTTTTCTTCCCTTTTTACCTCTTTTACTGGTGCGGCTACAACCTCTGGAGCTTCTTCTTTTATCTCCTCTTTAGCCTCTTCTTTTATTGATTCAACTTCAGGCTTTTCTTCTACAGTTTCTTCTCTTTCGACCTTTTCTGCCTTTAGCTCCTCAGGCTCCCTCTCCTCTTCCTCTACATCGATCCTCTTTTTAAGCTTTTCTGTAAAGTTTGAAAGGGAAACGATGAACTCCAATATCCTATCGTCAATCGGCTCCTGTTTATGTTCCTCTAAGTGGGAAACAATGTATTTTATTTGATCAACTGCCTGCAAAAGCATGTCAATTATCTCTGGCTCCGGTTTAAGAAGGCCGTCCCTAAGCTTTGCCAAAATATCCTCAGAAAAATGGGCTATAGATTCAAGGCTTTTAAATCCAAAAAATCCAGAAGCACCTTTTAATGAATGCATCGTGCGAAAGAGGCTCTTCAAGATTTCCACATTTTCAGGGTCCCTTTCTAACTCAACAAACTCCTCTTCAAGCTTGGCAATACCCTCTTTGGCTTCAACCAAAAAATCTTTGAGAATTTCCTCATCAAGGTTCATAGCTAACCTCCTTAGCTTTGCCCCTTTTTCTTGTAAAATATGGTTTTACCAATCATCACCTTTTCCATATCAGGAGGTGAACAAGGCGGAAGCTCCGTTGCACCTAACAGTAAATAGCCTAAAGGATTGAGCGCATTCCACAGGGCTCTAAAAACCTTCTCTTTCGTCTCCTTGGCAAAGTAGATCAAGACATACCGACAAAGGATGAGGTCAAACTTCGTCCTGATCTTTTTATCCGCCTCAAGAAGATTTACTACTTCAAATTTAACCATAGCTTTTACTCTTGGGTCGATCTCCCAGTTAGCTCCATTCTGCTTAAAATACTTAACAAGATATTGCACAGGAAGCCCTCTGTTTACCTCTATCTGATTATATACACCTTTTTTTGCCTTTTCAATTGCTGAAATAGAAATGTCTGTGGCGTAGATGTTAATTCTAACGCTGTTTAAATAGGCAGAAAGGTGTTCAAGGATCAACATGGCAACGCTATAGGGCTCTTGTCCCGTTGAACAGGCTGCGGACCAGATGTTGACCACCCCATCCTTTTGTCTAAGCTTAAAAAGCTCAGGCAATACGGTGTTTTTCAGGGCGACAAAAGGGTGCTCATCCCTAAAAAAGTAAGTTTCGTTCGTTGTTAAGGCATCAATAAGTTGAGCAAGGAGTTGAGGAGTTAAAGAAGTTTTAAGCTTTTGGTATAGGTCATCGATGCTTTTATAACCTAAGGATACTGCAAGCTCGGTAAGCCTACTTTCCAGTAGGTATTCTTTACCCTCCCGGTAGGAAATACCGCTTGTCTTTTCTAAAAGGGTAGTAAAGAAGTTAAAAACCTCTGGCTTCATTTCAAAAACTCCGGAAAAGTTCTTTTAATCTTTGAGGAATTTGAGGAAGAGGTAGGACTTCATCTGCCAAGCCTGCCTCGACAACAGCTCTTGGCATTCCATAGACAACGGATGTTTCCTTATCCTGAGCAATGATCCCTCCTCCCCGGGCCTTAATCTTTTTTGCCCCTTCAAGTCCATCTCTGCCCATTCCGGTGAGAACAAGTCCCAAGGTTGTCCCTCCGTAAACGTCCGCTAAGGATTCAAATATAACATCAACAGCGGGTCTACAGTTGTTTCTTGGTGGTCCTTGGTGAAGCTTTATGCGCTTTTGGCGATTATCAAGACCAACCTCCATGTGGTAGTCCCCAGGTGCTATGTATACTACTCCTTCCTTTAGGAGTTCTCCATCCTCTGCCTCTTTTACCTTAAGCTTTGAAACCCTATCAAGCCTTTCTGCAAGCTGAGTTGTAAAAAGGGGGGGCATATGCTGAACTATAAGGATTGGCACAGGGAAATTAGGTGGCAATTCCTTTAAAATCTCAGCTAAGGTCTGGGGTCCACCGGTAGAAACTCCAATCCCTAAAACCCTGTATAAACCAGGTCTTAAAGCGCGAGCCGGAGCACTTACCTTCGAAACAAGGGGAAGATCATACCCAACCAGAGCTTTGATCTTGGGGATCAATTCTTTCTCGATCTTTTGAACGCTTTCTATAAAGGACTTAGTTGAAGGCTTGGGCACAAAATCATGCGCTCCAAGGGATAATGCTTCAATCGTTGCCTTTGCCCCCTCTTGAGTCAAAGAAGAAAACATGATGACCTTTGAGTTGGGAGCTTCTTTTCGCAAATGTCTTAAAGCCGTTAACCCATCCATCTTGGGCATTTCAATGTCAAGAGTAATCACATCAGGCTTTAGTTCCTTTGCCTTTTCTATAGCCTGCACCCCATCAGAAGCTTCCCCTACGATCTCTATGGCTTGATCTTTTTTCAAGATCTCGGTTATAAGCTTTCGCATTATGGCTGAATCATCAACAACAAGGACCCTGATCTTTTTATTCACCTTAGAACCCCTCAAAAAGATATCTAATCTTTGTTTCAAGCATCTCCTTGTCAAAGGGCTTCATAAGATACTCATTTGCCCCAGCCATGATGGCATCTATCACGCTTTTTTGTTGATTTTCAGTGGTGACCATCATGACCTTAATATCTTGATATTGAGGATTGGCTCGTAAAGTTTTAAGGAATTCGTATCCATTCATAACAGGCATATGCCAATCTAAAAGTATAAGAGAAATGTCAGGATGGTCTTTAAGCACCTCAAGTGCTTCCTTTCCGTTCTCGGCTTCAAGCACTTCGAACCCAAGCTCTTCTAAATACTTTCTTTCAATCTGCCTAATAGCCTTAGAATCATCAACAACAAGCGCCTTCTTCATCACCAATCCCTCGGTTTGGCTAATATCTCTCTTACCTTTAGGTTAAAAAACATGTTTGAAGGCACTGCCTTAATTATAGCTACAGTGTCCGCACCCCTTGCCGTACCAGCTACCGCGATAACATCCTCAGGAGGTATCAATCCAGCATCGCAAGCCATAAGAGTTATCTCTACACATACCTTAAGTCCCTGCCCCAAAATCCTCAAAGTTTGAGCAATAAGGGCTTCCTCAGAATAATGGAAGTGGCTTCTTATGCTTGCTCCAACTCCGCGAAAAACATGAGTCCCGGTGTAAACTTTTGCCCCAAGAGATTCAAGCTCCCTTCTTCTTTCAGGGGTCAGCTCATTCGTCCCTGGCTCTTTAAACCCATAGTTATGAGTAACGACTACCAAATTTACATTCGGTAACTCATGCAACGCATTAGCAAATTTTAACCCCGTATCACCAAAAGTTGAAGCAACTACTACATGATTTATCCCCTCTTCCTTTATTGTCCCTTTTACTACTTCAATACAAGCATCAGTATTTATCGGACCAGCCTTTTCGAAATAAACAACCTCTCTCCTTCTCATTCCTACCCCCTATTCTCAAGCAAATACCCAGGTTCTAAAGGTTTGTACCTAAGAAAAATGTTAGCTATTCCCTCCCTTGTTGACAAGGCTTCTTTTAACTCCTCTAAATAACCCTTAGCAAAATCAAGGCTCTCTTTGTTTGCAAAATCAATACTTATCTGAAGTTTTTTTTCCTGTAAATAAAAGTTTGCTTCTAAAAGACCTAAATAGGGGAAAAACATCCGGATGGAAAAAAGTTTAGTTTTCCCTTCTTTTTCTTCAGGGACCTCAAATTCAAAGTACCCCCATCCGTTCCCTTCAGGGAATACCAGTGGAAGTAGAAGTTTATTTTCTGAATACACAGGTTGTTTGACTTTAATTTTAGTAAATATAAAATCCTCTTCCTCCTTGCCTTTTCTTTCGCTCTTTTTCTCTACATAAGTTAGTGCTTCTCTGAGAAGGCTAACTAATTTACCTGCTTCCTCTTTAGCCTTTTCCTGAAGGAGTGTCATCCCATGCGAATGTCCCTCAGAAGCCTCCTTTCTTAAAACATCAACCATCAAAAGAAGGTCTGCTGACCTCTTTTGAGGACTTATAAGCTTCAATACTATTTGTGGCTCCGTCCTTTCAACCCTAACTCTTAGGGTTTCTCCAACCTTAAAATCTTCAGGATTAAATATTCCGGCAACCTGAGCCTGAAACTTATCTCCCCCAAGCTCAAGATAGAGCATCTTACCTTCAATCTGTAGCACCCGAACGGTTAGCTCTCTACCTGGGCGAGAAAGAAGGCTAAACAGGTTCTCAGGCAAAAAATAAACCGGTGTGGTAGGTGGGACTTGGATCATTCTATCTTAAACCCTTTACTTTTTAAAAGTAGCTCAACCTCTCCTTGACTTATCCCAAGTTTTTTGGCAATTTGCCTCGGACTAAAGCCCTGTTTGAATAAAGCTAATACTTCTTCTAAAGGAAGCGCGGAGCTTTGAGAATCCTGAGAGGGCTTACCCAACTTCTCTAAGGTCCTAACTAACTCTTCTGCCCTTAAGATGCTCTCCTTTACCTCATCCCAAGGGAGCTCTAAAAATTTTTTAATCTTAAGATAGAACCAAAAAATTAAACCAATAAGAATCAAGTCAAGAAGTAGCAAAACCCAGATTATTACATTCTTCTCCATTCTAATTAACTCCGAAGAATTACACCTTCAACTTCAAGACTTTGAGGGATGGCTTTTAAGTTCTTCTTCTTAAGATATTGCCATAGTTCTTCCTCAAGGAGTTGGGGGTTCTTAAGCTTATCCTGACTCAATTCTTTTTTGTTTAAAAAAAATTCATACACAGCTTCTCTTAAAATCAGCTCTGCAGCTTTAGCTTGCTTAAAAGTTTCATAATCATTGTAAAAACAGTAAACATCTACCTTTAAAAAACTTCCCTTCCCATAAGGGAAAAGAAAATTTTTAAGCTCAAGCGTATACCTTTTGCTTAAAGTAAAGTTGTCAGGTTTAGCCTTAGTCTCATATATCGTCTCCTTAGTTAACTTTTCATTAACTTTTTCTGTTGTTTCTTCTTTTTTCTCTGAAAGCAGTTCTTCTAATTTTTTTTCGCTTGTAGGTTCCTCTGAAACATCAACCTTTTTTGGATGATAAAGCAGTTGATAAATCAAATAAACTCCTAAAAATATTAAAAATAAAAGAACTACTAAAACACCTAAAAAAAGAATTTTTTTCTTATTAGCTAATACATTCTTTGCTTTTGGGACCTCTTCTTCAATTTGTTTTCCCTTTTCTAAATCTTCGATTAAACCCTCGACCTTTTCAAGCACTTCCTCCGGTGATACTTTTTCTTTTTTTAGTTCTCCTTCCAACCAATTAGCCTCCAAAAACCTTTTCAAGTTTTTCTTTTAAGGTTTCCGGAGTAAAAGGTTTTACGATGTACTGGTTTACCTTATACTTAATAGCCTCAAGGATGTTTTCCTTTTGGGCTTCGGCTGTTACCATAACAAAGGGAATGTCCTTAAAATTCTCATCACTTCTTACTGCTTTAAGAAGCTCAAGCCCGCTCATCTTAGGCATATTCCAATCGGATATTATAAGGTCAACCTTTTCTTTCTTTAAAATCTCAAGGGCGGTTGTACCGTCATCAGCCTCCAAGATGTTTTTAAACCCAAGCTGGGTCAGAATATTTCTAATGATCTTCCTCATGGTGGAAAAGTCATCAACGATAAGTATTTTGATGTTCGGGTCTATAGGCATGCTCATCCCCTCCTTAATCTTGTTTTAAGATTGCCCTTAACTTCATGATAGCTTGGTTATGTATCTGAGAGATCCTACTTTCAGTGTAGCCTAAAACCTTTGCTACCTCCTTCATTGTTAAACCTTCGTGGTAATAAAGGGCAAGAACAAGCCTTTCTTTCTCAGATAAATACTCTAAAGCCCTCTCAAGCCTTTCAACAAGGTCTTTTAAGATGTAATCCCTTTCAACATCCTCATTTGAAGCAACAAGATTTACCAATACATCTTCATCATAATCAGGATAATACTGTTTAAGGTTTTCTAAGTCTACAAACTGTATACCCTTTAAGTTTTCAAGCAACTTGTAGTATTCATCCACAGAAAGCCCCAAGGCCTCTGCTATCTCCTCCGTCTCTGGCATTTCTCCTTTTTTGTTATAAAGCTCTCTAATTGTTTCTTCGAGCTCATTGGCTTTATCTCTTACACTTCTTGGAATTATATCAAGCTTCCTTATTTCATCAAGGATAGCACCTTTTATGCGAATCTCAGCATAGGTTCGAAACTTAACTTTCTTTGAAGGGTCATACCTTTTGTAAGCTTCTATTAAACCTATTACCCCAGCTGAGACTAAATCTTCTTTGCTAAGGACCGGTTGACCTAAAAAGGCATACCTATTAGCGTAATAGTTTATTGTTGGTAAAAATTCCTCGATCAGCTTTTCCAATGGTGGCAGGGCAAAGGTTTTAGTCATACCATGCTCCCTCAAAAATTGCTAACAAACCTGTCTAAAAATTGAGCTAAACTATCCTTCCTTTTTTTAAACTGTAAAACTTTAAAAACGACTTCTCTCAACTTTTTACTTACCATGCTATCAGGGCAAAGTTTGGTAAAAGGAATTTGGGATTTAATCGCTCGTTTGACGCATTCATCGTAGGGGATAGCTCCAAGATAATCTAATCTTAACTCAGGTAAAAACCGTTCCACCACATAAAGAAGCCTTCGGTATATTTGCTTTGCCTCTTCGTCTGATTTTACCATATTAACCACCACGTTAAAATTGGAAAGCCTTAATTTTTGATACGAAACCTTCAGGATGGCGTAGGCGTCAGCTAAGGAGGTAGGCTCTGTCGTGCAGATAAGGATACGCTCCTCGGCAAGCTGATTGAAGAAAAGAACGTTATCGGAGATACCAGCAGAAAGGTCAAAGAGGAGGATATCATAGGGCTTAAGTGCCGCTTCAAGCTGTGATTTAAGTTGAACCTTCTGAGCTGGCGAAAGTTGGGTTAACTCTGAAACACCAGAGCCAGCAGGTATAAGGTCAAACTTGTACTCTGTGTGGTAGATGATATCTTTCAAAGTTAAGTCGCCGTTTAACACATGCCTCACATCAAACTTTGGGGCTATACCAAGCATGATGTCAACGTTAGCTAAGCCAAGGTCAGCATCAAAGATTATCACCTTCTTATTTAGCTCTGCTAAGAGGCAGGCAAGATTAATCACAAAGCTTGTCTTGCCAACACCTCCCTTTCCGCTTGATACGGCAATGCTAAGCATGTTATCCTCCTTTCTCTAAATTTTGTTCAATCCTCGGAGCATGAGATTTACAAGGTCTTGCGTCTCAACCTTTACAAGGTCCTCTGGTATCCTTTCTCCAGTCGAAAAATAAGAAACGGGCGGTACATCCTCGTCAAGAAGCCAAAAGAGTGGTGCCCCTAACTTTACTTTATCAACAAAGGTCAACGCCAACTCGTTTACCGGAAGTTCCCTAATCTTTTGCCAAAGCTCTAAATGATGCTGAAAGTCTTCCGTCGCTTTAACCACCAAGCAAAAGCGAAACTCTCTTAGCATCCTTGTTATCTCTGCTAAATCCTCAATCATAAACTTCTTTCCAAGTCCAGGGGTGTCAACCAAGACATAATCAAAGTCCTGTTTCAGGCTTGGGAAACGATTTATCAACTCATCCCAATCTGTCCAAAGGTAAGGAATTTCAAGAAATTGGGACATCCTTTGGAACTGTTCCCTACCCCCAATTTTGTAGTTGTCAACGCTAACTATCAAAATCTTACCCTTACCCTCTTTCTTAAGCTTAAAGGCTATCTTAAAAAGGATGGTAGTTTTTCCGCACCCTGGCTCTCCGATAAAAACCCTAAACCTTTCTTCCAAAGGAACCCCCTTCATCTTGCAGCCTTCCTTTACAAAATCAATCAAACTTTTATCCTCAGCCAAGATCCTATCAACCATAAATGGTGGGATACGAAGTCGTAGAAGCTCTATCTCCCTTTTGAGCTTTAGCTGAGGCATAGAGAGCGCTTTGACCATTTCTTTTATTTCTCGGAGTTCCAAAAAAAGTTTATTATCTATTGCCGTAAAAGGGGAGGAACCGCTTTCTTCGAACTCCCCTTCCTTTTGCTTTGAGGGCTCAGATAAGTTTGGTAGTTCGGGTTCATCAATAGCTGCGATAACCTCATAGAATTCTGCCCCGTTATCAACCACCTTCTCTGAATCCATAATGACGGCATTCTCTCCAAGCTCTTCTTTTACCTTCCTTAAGGCATCTATCATGGACCTGCCACGAACCCGTTTTATCCTCATACTTACTCTCTTGTAAGCCTTATTACTTCAAGAATTTCTACGTTAATTTCCGGTGGAACCTCTGCCTGAGAGATTACCGGAACGTAAGCTAAGCTCCTCTCAATTAACCTTCTCAAATGCCTTCGAACAAGCGGACCACAGAGAACAACCGGAATGATCCCCCTCTGTCCCGCCCTTTCTACAGCCTGAGTTATGGCAGCTACAATCTTTGCCCCAATCTTAGGGTCGATCATGAGAAATGTCCCCTGCTCTGTCCGTTGCAAGCTCTTCTTTAAAATCTCTTCTACATCCTCTCCGATTAAAAGGCTTGGGAGCCTTCCTTCCTGAAGGTAAGGCTTAACGACCATCCTTCCAAGCCTTTGCCGGACATACTCTGTCAGCACATCAGGGTCTTTGATGCTTGCCCCATAGTCACTTAGGGTTTCAAAGATGGTTATAGTATCCTTAAGGGGGATAGCCTCACGCAGGAGATTTTGTAAAACCTTCTGAATACTTGTTATGCTAAGGACATTCAAAGTCTCCTCAACGAGCCTTGGGTAGTACTTTCTCAAGCCGTCAACTATCTTTTGCACCTCCTGCTTAGTTAAAATTTCATCCGCATATTTCTTTATCACCTCGGAGAGATGGGTTGTGATGACTGTGCTTAAGCTAACCACGGTAAAGCCAGAAAGTTCAGCCTCTTCTCTTTGGTTTTCGCTAATAAAGTAAGCCTTCATTCCAAAAGCCGGGTCGGTGGTTGGGATGGCACCTTGCGGAGGCGGAGCCTCCGGGTCAGATGGTATAGCAAGAAGATAGTTCGGGATAAGCTCAGCTTTAGCAACCTCAACCCCTTTAATTAAAATCTGATATTCGTTAGGCTTAAGCATGAGGTTATCCCGAACATGAACCGCCGGTATCATAATCCCAAGCTCATTTGCAAGCTGTCTTCTCAAGGCCTTAATTCTTTCTAAAAGGTCTCCTCCAAGACTTTCATCAGCTAAGTAGATAAGCCCATACCCAAGCTCAACGGCTAAAAGCTCAACGGGACGAACCTCCTCAACCTCTGCTGGAGGCGCTTCCGCTTTTTCTTCCTTTACCTCTTCTACCTCAACAGAGATTGCCCTATAGGCTAAATAACCAAGGGCTAAGAAAACCATGCCTAAGGAGAAGAGCGGTAAAAAGGGTAAACCAGGGACAAGGCTCATCAGGATAAGGGATACTCCGGTCAAGAAAAAAACAACAGGTTTTTTGACAAACTGCTTAGCGATATCCTTAGTCATGCCAGACTCAGAGGCTGCCCTACTGATTAAAATACCAGCCGAGGTTGAAACGATTAGGGCTGGTATCTGAGAAACTAAACCATCACCGATGGTAAGAATGGTGTAGGTTTTGGCTGAAGTTGCAAGGTCAAGCCCTTTTTGAAGGGTTCCTATGAGCACACCTCCGATTATGTTTACGAAGGTAATGATAAAACTGGCTATCGCTTCTCCTCGAATAAACTTAGAAGCACCGTCCATTGCCCCGTAAAACTCTGCCTCCTTAGCTATCTCTGCTCTTCTTCTTTTAGCTTCTGCCTCATCGATAAGCCCAGCGTTAAGGTCAGCATCTATAGCCATCTGCTTGCCAGGCATGGCATCAAGGGTAAACCTTGCCGCAACCTCAGCGATCCTTCCCGCACCCTTCGTAATGACCACAAAGTTTATCAAAACAAGGATCAAGAAGACGATAAAACCTACGATGTAGTTCCCGCCAACGACAAACTCTCCAAAGCTTTTGATGAGGTATCCTGCCGCATCTGTTCCTTCATGCCCCCTAAGAAGTATAACCCTGGTTGTAGCCACATTCATGGCAAGCCTAAAGAGGGTTGTGATGAGCAACAATGCAGGAAAAGCAGTAAAATCAAGAGACCTGTTTACCTGCATGGACATCACTAAAATCAAAAGGGCAACGGAGATGTTTAGCGAGAGAGAAAGGTCAATGAGATGCTTTGGAAGGGGAAAGATTATCAACCCTAAGAAAAGAAGGATACCCACTATAGCTGTCAAATTGTAGACATCAAAAGTCGTTTTTAGGTTCTGCGCCCTCTCCATGGTCTCCTTCTCTTAAAAGCCTTTTCTTTTTTCTCGAAGCTTGTAAATCACTGCTAAAATCTTAGCCACCGCTTCGTAAAGCTCTTGGGGTATGTAATCACCTACCTTTGTTTTATAATACAAAAGTCGTGCCAACGGTGGGTCCTCAAAGATGGGAACGTTGTTTTCTTTGGCGATCTCTTTTATCTTTTGGGCTAAGTGGTCTACGCCTTTTGCGACAACCTGCGGGGCTGGCATCTCCCCCATCTCATACCTTAAAGCCACGGCAAAATGCTCGGGGTTTGTTATGACCACATCAGCCTTTGGAACCTCAGCAAGCATCCTTTGTCTTGCAATCTCTCTTTGCTTTTGCCGGATGCGAGCCCTAACAAAGGGGTCACCTTCCGTCTGCTTCAACTCCTCTTTAAGCTCTTCCCTCGTCATCTTAAGCTTTCTCTCAACCTCCCACCAGTTGTAAAGCCAATCAAGAAGAGAAAGAAGAAAAAGGATAAAAAGAAGTTTAACAATTAAAACCTTTGTTAGATGAACTAACGATGCCGTCAAATATCCGACAGGCAAGCCAAGCAGGTTAAGAATACCCTTTACTTCATTCTTGATGAGAAAGTAGGAGACGAGGGCAATAATAGCAAGCTTGACCAAGGATTTTATAAGCTCAAAAAGAGAGGTCAAGGAAAAAAGTCTTCTAAAGCCTTCGATGGGGTTTATCCGGTCAAACTTTAGACCGATAGCCTCAACAGCCCAAACTCCGCCCCCTGTCTGTAAAAGATAAACAATAAGCACGCTAAGGGTTAGAAGGATAAAAATGGGCAAAAGAAATTTCAGAAGGTTAAAGGAAAAAAACTTAAAAAGGTAAAGGGTTGAGGGTAAGTCTATAGAAAGGTTAAAGCTCGTGAAGGAGTAACCAAACATAAGGTATGTTTGAGAAAGAAAAAGGCTTCCAAGGAAGAGTAGCGAGGAAGTTCCGGCAAAAAGCACAGCAACTGAGCTAAGCTCACGGCTTTTAGCAACCTGTCCCCGCTTGCGAGCCTCTTCCCGCCTTCGAGGCGTTGCCTCTTCTGTTCGTTCCTGTAAAGTTTCTTCAGGCATAGTCTACGCCCTTTATTGTCCTGCCTTTAAAAGATGTAGAGTAAAGCTTTTAAAGGCTGAAAGCTG
>CAZJUD010000010.1:0-1547 GCA_964549125.1 uncultured Caldimicrobium sp. | reverse complement strand
AGATCAAAAAAGCAGAAACAATGTACTTTGGTTCCTTTTTAAGCATTATCAGCCTCCTTTGAAGCATGGATTTTCAAGTTCTGGGTTAAAAATTGTGAATTTGGCGTAGTTTTAGGGATGATCACATCGTATAAGCCTTGTTTTTTTATTTCCTCAAGCAAAGTATCTAAAATTCTGTGAATAAACTCGTCCTTTGGAGAAAGCTTGTAGATGATAAAAGATTTGGATCTTTCAAAGGATATTATCCCAGCTTCTGTTAACACTTGAAGATGTCTTGAAATAGTTGGCTGGGAAAAACCAATGATGTTAACCAGCTCACAAACACAATGGGGTCTAAAGGAAAGCAAGACAACTATTTCAAGCCTTGTAGGGTCAGAAAGGGCTCTCAAAACCTTGCTAAGTCGTCTCAAATCCATGTTGACCCTCCTTATTTGATTATGGTTTTTGTCTTAAAGAACTATATAGCAATATAGCTATATGTCAAGATATTATGGATCTAATTAGACCCTTAGGCCTTCCCATTAACTTCCGATAAGATATATTATGTAAAATTGAAATAAAGCAAAAAAAATGCCCCTTAGGTTCCCTTGCTGGTATCAGGTTTGTATCCGGATTTAAAGCCTTATTTGTTCCTCTAAGCTTTTATTTATTCGGGCTAATAAAGACTTCATTAATTCAAAGTGATTTTTGATTTTCCGATATAAAGCTTCGGCAACTTCTTCATCATAAGTATGACTTGTCAAATTTCTATCGTCTGTCATCTGAATAAATGATATAGTCTCATCTTCAGTAAGTAACCCTACAGAAAAAGCTTCTCTGAAACAGGATTTAGGTGAATTACAAACTATTCCTTCTCTATAGTGAAGAAACTCTTTTAGCAACTTCCAAGTAGCTTCAAAGGTATATTCAAAGCGCTGAATTGTAGCATCTCTGACAATCTTTGAGTATTCTAAACCTAAAACTTCTTCTAATGTGCTTAGGGCCCTTTTAGCATCTTCAAGCTTTCTTTTCAGTTTTTCCATATAACTACTCCACTTTTTAGAATTTCCTCTTTAAGATCCTTGCTTACCTCTTCAAGGTCCACAAGGTCTATCTTATACGGAATGGGAAGTTCTTCCAACTGATATCTTAGTAAAGTAATTATTTTTTTATCAGAGGTTAATACTGCGAGGTCGATGTCTGAAGATTCCTTATAATCTTCTCTTACCGACGAACCGAAAAGATATACTGTCCCCTTAAAGTTAAGTTCAGATAAAAGATTTTTAATTTTTTCCAAAGTATCAAGGAAATATTTATCTTTCCTCATCCTTCTTCTTCAATTAATTTTAGAAGACCCATCCTTCCCTTTGAATTAACTGGATAAACTTTATGCACTCAACCCCAATATTTTTACAAACCCAAGGTATTCTATGGATTTTTCTTGATGATTCCTCTGTTACGATTATGTAGTTATTTCTTTCTCCAATTACCAGTCTAATCTCTTTTTCCTTCTTTACAATAGCAAGAGCAATTAACCAGGGGTCTGCATTAGGCTCTTCTGGTTTATC
>CAZJUD010000009.1:0-3279 GCA_964549125.1 uncultured Caldimicrobium sp. | reverse complement strand
AATCTTTCGGTAATCTTTTGAAGGAGTTGAGCTTCCGATAAGTAGTTTAGGCTTAAGCTCAAGGATTTAAAATGTTCGTAGACTTTGGTTAGATTTTCTAAAAACTCTTGAGCCTTATTAGGTAATCCCTCAGGTGGAAGTTTAAGGTCCTTTGGGGTTAGTCCTTCTTTTTCAAGTTCTTCAAAGACTTCTAAATAATGCTTTGCCCAGTAGATATCCTCTTCGGGGTCTTTAAAGTTTAGTCCGAGTTCTTTAAGCGTCCGAAGTAGTAACAGCTCAAATCCCTCCTTGGTAAGAAGCTTGCATGGAGAATCTATAAGCCTTTCAGCACAGAAGTTGATAAATTCTTCCCAGGAGAAAATCTTAGGTAAAAAGAAGGATTCTGAATATTTATTTAAGATTAGCCTCCGAGTAAAATAAAGACAAGCCCTTCGCGTTGGGAATATAAAAGCTACTTCAAGGGGCTCGTAATTTTTTTCTTCTAAGTCTTTAAAATAAAGCCTTGAGAGGTTATCCAAAAAGTGAGAGCTGGGTGGAAGAAGATAGCTTCTCAGCATTTCTCGCCTCTTTTTTCCCTTCCCTTAAGACCTCTTTTAAGGCAGGTGGGTTAATACTTAAAAGGTAAACCCTTAAAGGATAATCCGGAAAAAGATTTTTTAGGAGTAGTGTATAATCAGCTACCTGCTCTTCTGAGTAATCAGATTCCCTAAGCTTAATCTCAATGAGGATTATCTCTTTTAAGCCTATTAACACGATGTCCGGTCTTAAAACCTCTTGCTTTTCGTGAAAATAAGCTTGAGGCTCAATGAGGATTTTTTGGGCTTTTGATAGCAGTTCTTTAAGTTCCTTTAGGACCTTTTGATGGTTGAAAAACTCTCCTAATAAATGCTCTGCTTCTGAGATAATTTGACTACCATTTGGTAATGGGTCAGGATATTTTATCAAAGCTCTTTTGACAAGATTACTGATGGTATCTTGGTTGAATTTTTCTTGTGAAAAAAGTCCATCTTCGATGAAGTGTTCGATAGTAAAGTGTAAAATTTCACCAAGTATTTTAGCAAAGCCCTCTTCGGATAAGGTGTTTGTATATTTGAATTTTTGCAGGAGTTTAGGAGCAGATTTTGTGGTTTGTTGTAAGGACATTTTATGTATAAATTAGCCTGGCTATTATTTCTTGTCAACTTGAATAAATAAGGTTATTCTTTAGAGTTTGAATGCTTATCCTGCGAGGTGGGGAGAAAAATGGAGATAGAGCTTAATCTTGTAGAAAAAGAAAAGCGCACACCGCCAGACTTTTCTACCCTTGTGTTTGGGAAAATTTTTACTCCCCATATGTTTGTTATGAAGTATAACTGTGATAAAGGGTGGCATTCGCCTAAGATCGTTCCCTTTTCAAACATTGAGCTTCATCCAGCTGCCATTGTTCTACATTACGCTCAGACCATATTTGAGGGATTAAAGGCTTACTATGGGGTTGATGGAAAGATAAGGCTATTTAGACCTTGGGACAATGTTGCCCGACTAAACAGGTCTGCTGAGAGGATGTGCATCCCACAGGTTGACCCAGATTTTGTGCTCAAGGCTATAAAAACTTTCGTCCTTGTTGAGAAAGATTGGATACCAAGGAAGAAGGGGGCAGCCCTTTACATAAGGCCATTTATTTTTGGCACTGAAGGGTCCCTTGGAGTCAAGCCAAGTCACGAATATTATTTCATGATAATTGCATGTCCAGTTGGGGCTTACTATGAAGAGGGTTTTAATCCGATAAAGATCTATGTCACGGAGGATTATGTGCGGGCTTTTCCTGGTGGAACGGGAGATGTCAAAGCCGGTGGAAACTATGCTGCAAGTCTTAAGGCTTTAGAGAAGGCAAAACAGCTTGGGTATACCCAGATTCTATGGCTTGACGGGATTTACAGGAGATATGTAGAAGAAGTAGGCACGATGAACATATTTTTTTACTTTGAAGATGAGCTTGCCACGCCTGAACTCACAGGAACGATCCTCCCTGGGATAACGCGGGATTCGGTAATTAAGCTTGGAGGATGGCTTGGCATGAATGTGGTAGAGAGAAGAATATCTATAGATGAGGTAATAGATGGAATAAAAAGCGGACGTCTTAAAGAATGCTTTGGCTCAGGGACAGCTGCAGTCATATCACCGGTGGGAAAAATCTATTATCGTGGTAAAGAATATGTAATCAATGAGGGCAAAACAGGAGAGATAGCAAAGAAGTTATTTGATTATCTTACCGGCATTCAGTATGGAGAGATAGAAGACCCCTTCGGTTGGACAATAATCCTAAAGGACTAAACAAAGTCGATAACTTTTCTGGCTTTTGCTATTTCCCGAGCGGCATCAACAGCTTTTTGTAATTCAAGGTCAGCTGCTTCTTCCATTCCTTTATCTCTTAACACCTGAGACCTTGCCATGTAAGCTGCTGGATACATGGGCTCTAAGTCTATAGCCTTGGTAAAGAGCTCTAAGGCTTGGTCTAAATCGCCTCTACGGTAATACACCTGACCTAAACGAAAGTAGAGGCGAGCGTTATTCGGTTCCTCCTTTAAAGCAAGGTCTATGTCAGCCTGAGCAGAATCAAGGTCATTTTTTTGTAAATAAGCAGCTGCCCTGGCTTCAAGAGCCGGAACAAAATTAGGATAGGAAGTAAGGACTTTGGAGAAAAGACTGATTGCTTTATCCCAATCCTTTGCTTTCAAAGCCTTTGCCCCTTCTAAAAAGACCTCCTGAAGATCCTCAGGTAGCTTATCAATATCCATTAGGTTACTCCTAAGGAAGGAAATTTAAAATAAGTTTAATCTTTTTTCTAAGGAAAGACAACTCTGCCTGAGGCTGTTCGAAAAATTCATTTCTCTCTCCAATTTTGATCAAAGCTAAGGATCTCCCCTTTTGATGTCCCCCGAAGGGGAAGCGAAAGGTCTCATCAGACCCTTCGGGGCTTACGCCCCTCAGGGAAAAGACGAGGTCCTTCGGCTTCGCTCAGGACGACGCCCAGGGGAAAAGCGAGGTCCTTCGCTTCGCTCAGGACGACGCCCTACCCAGTCGCCCTGAGGCCGCAAGGCCGAAGGGCCTCTGAGATCCTTCGCTTCGCTCAGGATGACCCCCACCATGTCGCCCTGAGCAACAGCGAAGGGTCTCAGAGGTCCTTGATGCTACCTTTAGATGGCAAGATATGTTCGCAAGATTATTAGGTATACCGTTCGCTCAAAGAGGATTAGAGCCTGAAGAACGAGAATTTATTAGCTTTATTGAAGAATATGG
>CAZJUD010000008.1:0-11770 GCA_964549125.1 uncultured Caldimicrobium sp. | reverse complement strand
ATTAGATTGCTTATAAACTCAGCACCGAATACTCTCCCCTACTTGGGGTCTGTTGTAATCTCTTTTTTTGGTGCCGGTCCCTTTCGCGGCATGTGCTTTTACCTCTCCCTTCTATGATTTTGGTTTTGGCGTTCCATACTTTGAACGGGACTTTCTACGGTTCTGCACACCGGCAGCATCTAAGGCTCCACGAATAATCTTATATCTCACACCAGGTAGGTCGCGCACACGCCCTCCTCTAACTAATACCACCGAGTGCTCCTGAAGATTGTGCCCTATTCCCGGAATGTATGCCGTAACCTCAATGCCATTAGTAAGCCTAACCCTTGCCACCTTACGGAGAGCAGAGTTGGGTTTTTTGGGTGTAACAGTATAAACCCTTACGCAGACACCTCGCTTCTGCGGGCAACCCTGAAGAGCAGGTGCCTTAGAACGTTTCTCCTTTTTCTCTCTACCATACCTAACAAGCTGGTTAATGGTTGGCATAGCCTTTTCACTCCTCCCTAAAAATTGACAAGCCCTTTATATACAACTTTTTTGAAGCTTGTCAAGAGGGATGCGAAAGGGCTAGCTCCCTTAATATGTCCGTTGCGGAAAGCATGCCTACGGGCACATACTTACCTACTGATGACGGCGCAACTACGATCAAACGATGAACTCGATGGTTTAACATCTCACTTTCCGCTTCTTTTAAGGTCGCTTCCCCTTCTATAGTATAAGGTTTGGGGCAAAGAATGTCCTCAGCAGTCTTTTCCCAAACCTCGCTTCCAAACTTCTTCAAGGCTGATATGACATCAGTCTTACTTACAATACCCATAAACTCCCCGTTAGGAGCGGTCACAATTAGGGCTGAAACCTTTGCCTCCAAAAAGGTATCAAGTATTTGAGAAAATGTTGCATCAATCGGTATAGTATACAGGGTTCTACTCATTACTTCGGCGACGGTCTTTTCATCAATGCCCATATTCTTCCCCTCTTTTTTGCTTTAAATTTTAAAACCTTTTTAATAAAAATAAAGGGTTTATATTTTATAGAGATGGGAAGCTTAGCAGAAAGGTTGAGACCACAAAGTTTTTCTGAGTTTGTTGGTCAAGAGCATCTTCTCGCTGAGGGGAGGATCCTTTGGGTCTTAAGGAAGAGGAAAAAACCTTTTTCTCTCATTCTTTGGGGTCCACCGGGCTCTGGTAAAACTACTCTTGCTTATCTTTTAGGAAAGGAGCTGCAAGCAAACTTTGTATCGGTAAGCGCTGTAGACACGAGCTTGAAGGACCTAAAGGACATCATATCTCAAGCCAAACGTCTAAAAGGACTAAAACAGGAAACGATAGTTTTTATAGATGAAATACATCGTTTTAACAAGTCTCAACAAGCCTTTCTTCTACCCTATGTTGAGAAAGGCGACATCCATCTCATAGGGGCAACTACTGAAAACCCGTCCTTCGAGGTCATCCCGCCCTTGCTTTCAAGGACGAAAATTCTACTCTTAGAGCCTTTAAAACCTGAAGAAATAAAAAGAATTTTAGAGCGAGCTTTGGACCATCCCTTAGGTCTTAAAGAATATAACGTTAAGGTTGAGGAGGAAGTTCTTTGGGTTTTAGCAAAGGCAGCTCAGGGAGATGCTCGGTTTGCCTTAAACACCTTAGAAATATTGGTAGAAAAGGTAAAAGCCTTAGGTAAAGATACCCTGGAAGGCGAGGATATTACGCCAGAGGTTATAAAGAAGCCCTTACTTCATGATAAGGAAGGGGAAGCCCATTACAATTTGCTTTCTGCCTTTCACAAAAGCATGCGGGGTAGCGACCCAGATGCCAGCATCTATTGGCTTGCAAGGCTGCTTAAAGCAGGAGAGGACCCAGAGGTTGTGGCAAGAAGGATAATCGCCTGTGCAGCGGAGGATGTAGGTTTGGCAGACCCGATGGCTCTTGTCGTTGCCGTTTCAGCTCTTTTAGCTTATCAAGCTCTCGGATCACCCGAAGGAGATTTAGCCTTAGCTTTGGCAACCCTCTACAATGCCCTTTCAGAAAAGAGCAATTCTGCCTACCTTGCCCTAAAATCTGCTGAAGCGATGGTTGAAGAAAAAGGTGCCCTTGCGGTTCCCCTTCACTTAAGAAACCCCGTAACAAGGCTCATGGAAAACCTCGGATACGGCAGAGACTATCTCTATCCTCATGACTTTGAAGAGGAGTTTATCCCTCAAGACTATCTACCGGACGAAGTCAAAGAGAAGACCTTTTATCATCCTAAGGACAAAGGTAAAGAAGCTGAGTTTAAAGAGAGGTTAAAGAGGCTTTGGGGCGAAAAGAAAGGATAAAGGAACTGTTCCAAGCAAACCCAAACCTAAGCTTTATAGCAGCCCTTTTCACCCTAATAATTTTTGTTTCCTTTTTCTTACAGGCTGCCTACTTTAACCATTTTATCCATCAAAGATTAGAAGAATCGGTTGAAAGCACCTTTAAATTCTTTCAAGGGAAGGTGTCTGACTACATCGACCTCTTAGAAACCATCTACCAAATTGAGTTTATTCCTGAGTTTGGGGAATTGGCTGAAAGTAAAGGGCTTCTTGCCGAACTTGTCGACCTCCTTAATGAACCGTCAAAAAGGGTAAAAGTTACGGAGCTTGGAGTCTTCTACCAAGGTAAGCCTTTTTTAACTTGGCATTATAGGCAGACAAATATTGATGTTGAAACCTGTCAAACTACAAAGATTAATAAAGGGAACCTTTTGACCCTTATGAGACCGATCAAAACTGATAAGTATAACCTCTGCGGTGTTTTAAGCTTTGACATATCCTATCATCGTGAAGTTATCCTAACCCATGCCCTTTTTGCCGGAGTTATAAGTCTTTTAAACCTTTTTGTTGTTGTTTATTTAACCTTGAGGACTCTAAAATCTGAAGTTTCAAGGATCAATGCTCAGAAAAAACTTCAAGCCGAGAGAGACCTTGCACTTCTTGGGAAAATGGCAAGCTCCTTTGCTCATGAGTTAAGAAACAGCCTTAATCGAGTCTTTCTTGAGCTTCAAAGTTTGGGAGTGCCAACCACTAATACCTATCTTTTTGAAGAAATAAGAAAAATGCTTCAATGGCTTGAGGACATCCTCCTTTTTCAAAAGGAAATAAAGATTAAGGCTACCTTCTTCAAGGCAGAGGATTTTCTCTTAGAAGCTAAACTTTTCTTTGCTGGCTTAAACAAAAAGGGAGTAAACCTTTATGTAGATAGCAAAGTTGAGGAGGTCTGCGGAGATAGGTTTTGGTTAAAAAAGGCTTTAGAAAACCTGCTAAAGAATGCCTATGAGGCCGCTAAAGATGGGGGAACAATAAGGGTTTCATTGCATAAGGAGGGAAGAAAGTTCATGCTTGAAGTTTTTGATGACGGAGAACCCTTGCCTTCCTCTACGGATAAGCTTTTTGAGCCCTTTTTCACGACTAAAAGAGAAGGTTTTGGGTTAGGACTATACTTAGTAAAAAAAGTAGCAGAGGCTCATGGAGGCATAGTCAAGATTATACCGCATGATGGGGGAAAAACCTTTCAGTTGAGCTGGAGTTGTCAGCCTAAGGTTTAAGGCTAAAGGAGGTTCTATAGGGAGAATGAAAAGGGGGAACATTCTTATCGTTGAGGATGATAAGGCGCAGAGGGAACTTTTAGCTGAAGCCTTACGAAAACGTGGTTTTTATGTGGAGGTAGCAGAAAATCTTGCAGAAGCTAAAGAGCTTCTTGAGAAGAGGGACTTCAATGTGCTTCTTCTTGACTATAAGTTACCCGACGGAGACGGGGTAGAATTTTTAGTCTACCTTAAAAAGAACTATCCTAACATTCCCGCCATCATGTTAACAGCCTATGCCTCAGTAGAGAATGCCGTCTCTGCCATGAAGGCTGGTGCCTTCCATTATCTTGCTAAGCCAATAAACCTTGAAGAATTAAACCTTATCGTAGACAAAGCCTTAGAAGAAAACAAGCTCATTCGGGAAATAACTCTTCTTAGGGAGAGGTTTAAATTCCTTTCTGACAGAGAACTAACCCTAACTGAAAACATCGTAGCAGAAAGTCCGGCAATGAAAAAGGTTTTAACCTTGGTTTCCAAGGTTGCAGAAACGGATGCCCCGGTCCTTATCACTGGAGAGTCAGGGACAGGAAAGGGTGTGATCGCAAGGCTAATCCATCAGCTTAGCCCCATAAAGGAAGGTCCCTTTCTTCAGATAAACTGCGCGGCTATACCCGAAACACTTCTTGAGGCTGAGCTTTTTGGCTATGAAAGGGGGGCTTTTACTGGAGCCACCCATTCCAAGGCATGGCTTTTTGAGTTAGCAGAGGGGGGAACACTCTTTCTTGACGAAATAGGAGACATGCCCCTTAGCCTTCAGGCAAAACTTCTAAACGTCCTTCAAGATAAGACCATTCGTAGGCTTGGAGGGTTAAAGGAAATAAAGGTCAATTTTCGTTTTGTCTCCGCAACAAACCAAGACCTTGAAAGGATGGTAGAAGAGGGAAGGTTTAGGGAAGACCTTTTCTGGAGGTTGAACGTTATCCGTATAAACATCCCGCCTCTTCGGGAAAGAAAGGAGGATATAATACCCTTAGCTCAACTCTTCATAAAAAGATTCAACCAAAAATACCGAAAGGAAGTGCAAGGGCTTACCCAGGAGGCTGTGTCAGCCCTTCTTAGGCATGATTTTCCTGGTAATGTTCGAGAATTGGAAAATCGCATAGAGCGGGGTATAATCCTTGCTGAAGACGAATACTTAACAAGGGAGGACTTAGGCTTAGCCCCTGAAGGGCAAAAAGAGGAAGATTTGTTAGATAGGCTTTTAAAGCTGCCCTTAGAAGAGGCGGTAGAACACTTAGAAAGGGTTCGCATAGAGATGGCTTTAAAGGAAGCAAAGGGGGTAAAGGTAAGGGCTGCAGAAATCTTAGGAATTACTGAAAGGATGCTCCGCTACAAGATGGAAAAGTATGGCATCGGAGGTTAGAACAATGTACGACCCTTTAAAATCTGTTGACCCAGAAATTTGGGAATTGATCCAGAAAGAGATTGACCGACAGGAGTATCAGCTTGAGATGATCGCCTCGGAAAACCTTGCCTCCACGGCAGTTATGCTTGCTGAAGGTTCACCCCTTATGAATAAATACGCTGAAGGATATCCAAAGGCAAGGTATTACGGAGGTTGTGCCTTCGTTGATGAAGTTGAGCGCTTAGCCATTGAAAGATTAAAACTTCTTTTTGGGGCAGAGTATGCAAACGTCCAACCCCATTCGGGCACTCAAGCCAACATGGCTGTTTACTTTGCCATCCTAAACCCTGGAGACACTATCCTCTCTATGAACCTTGCCCATGGAGGGCATCTTTCCCATGGGGCACCGGTAAACTTCTCAGGAAAGCTCTACAAGGTCGTCCACTACGGGGTAAACCGAGAGACGGAGATGTTAGACTACGAAGAAATACTTAGGATAGCTGAAACTGAGAGACCTAAGCTAATCGTCGCCGGAGCAAGCGCTTATCCAAGAACAATAGACTTTTATGCCTTTTACGAGATAGCTAAAGCAGTGAAAGCTTTTCTGATGGTAGACATGGCGCATATTGCAGGTTTGGTTGCGGCAGGCATACATCCCTCACCTCTTCCATACGCCGACTTTGTAACATCAACCACCCACAAAACCTTGAGGGGACCGCGGGGAGGATTTATCCTCTGCAAAGAAAAGTATGGACCAATCATCGATAAAACCGTCTTCCCAGGTATTCAAGGGGGACCTCACATGAACATCATTGCTGCAAAGGCAGTCTGTTTTAAAGAGGCCCTTGAACCTGAATTTAAGACCTATCAACAGCAGGTGGTAGCAAACGCCAAGGTCATTGCCAAGGTCTTTGCTGAAGAGGGCTTTAGGGTAGTTTCAGGGGGCACGGACAATCATCTGGTTTTGATCGATGTGTCTGTTAAAGGGCTAACTGGAGCTCAAGCTGAAAAAATTCTTGAATCAGCAGGCATAACTGTAAACAAGAATGCCATACCCTTTGACCCCCTTCCCCCTAAAATAACAAGCGGCATAAGGGTTGGCACGCCAGCCATCACTACCCGCGGATTAAAGGAAAAGGATGTGGAAGAAGTTGCCCGCTACATGTGCGAAGCCTTAAAACATCCAGAAAACGAAAGACTTCACGCCTCCATCCGGGAAAAGGTAATAGACATTTGTAAGAAATTCCCCTTCTATCGGAGGTAAAGGTGCCAGTTAGACCTTCTTGGGATGAGTATTTCATGGTGATTGCAAAGCTTGTTGCCGTTCGTTCAGGATGTAATTCAAGACCAACCGGAGCAGTTATCGTTAAGGACAAAAGGATCCTTGCTACAGGCTATAACGGACCGATGCCCGGAGCTTGGCACTGCACAGACAAAGGTCCAACCTATTGCTTTCGTCGAGAAAAAGGGATACCGGACATTGACAAATACAACTACTGTCGAGCAAGCCATGCCGAAGCAAACGCCATAGCTCAAGCGGCAAGGTTTGGCATTTCTGTGGAGGGGGCAAGCCTCTACTGCACCTTGGCCCCTTGCTATGTGTGCCTCAAACTTATCGCAAGCGCCGGGATAAAGGAAGTCTACTATGAATACGACTACGAAAGTAGAGACTTTGAGCGAGATGCTTTCTGGAGACAAGCCATTGAAGAGGCGGGGCTTCGCGTCTTTAAACAGGTAACCGTTTCAGAAGAGACTATCAAGGCTGTGATGGAAATCCTTCAGTATCCCACTTCAAAGAGACGACTTCCGCCAACGGAGTAGAAAAGGAAACTGCCCCTTGGATTAAAACCAAGGGGCTTAAAGATGGTTAATTAGCCTTCTTTTGCTTTTTCCTTTGTTTCTTCCTTAGGTGGAGCAAAGACCTCGCAGAGCTTGACTAACCTTTCGTATTCTTCGTTTGCCTTCTGTTGAATAAGCTCAATCTCTTCCTGAGTCAAGTGCCTATATCTTCTCTGAAGCTTCAGATACTCTTCCACTGGTTTTGGCTTATCAACCTTTCTGTTTAGGATGTAGTATTTTCCGTCGATTACTTCAAAGAGGGGGAAAAGCCTTGTTTCTACAACGAGCCTTGAAAGAAGAATTGTATCCTCGGATTTTGAACCCCAACCCGTTGGACAGGGAGAATAAACATGGATGAAAGATGGTCCTTCAACGAGAGAAGCCTTCTTTACTTTGTTTATGTAGTCCATGTAGTAGGCTGGAGAAGCTGTGGCAAAGTAAGGGATGTTGTGGGCAACGATTATGCCACCAAGGTTCTTCTTCCAAGTGACGTTTCCGTGGATGACCTTTCCTGCTGGGCTCGTGGTGGTGTGGGCAAACTTTGGAGTGCCGCCAGACCTTTGCACTCCAGTGTTCATGTAGGCTTCGTTATCAAGGCAAATGTAGATAAAATTATGACCACGCTCAAGGGCACCAGATACGAACTGAAGCCCAATGTCAAAGGTTGCCCCGTCTCCAGCAAAGACAACGATGTTTATCTTTTCCTTCTTGGGAAGTTTACCCTTTCTCTTTAAAGCCTTGATAGCCGCATCGATGCCTGAAGCAACTGAGGCTGCATTTTCAAAGGCTACATGTATCCAAGGCACCTTCCAGGAAGTGTAAGGGAAGGGGCTTGAGATGATCTCCATGCAACCGGTGGAAGAAACAGCTATAGTGTTTGGTCCAAGGGCCTTTAGGGCAAGCTTTAAAGGTAGAACCGTTCCACAGCCCTGGCAAGCCCTGTGACCTGGGGCAAACCAATCCTCCTTAGGTAGGTCTTTAATGCTCAAGGGTTTGAATTTGGCTAACTCTGGTCTCATGGCTCTACTCCTTCACTCCATAAATTTCGTAGCTAAACTTTGGTTTCTTGCTTAAGGCTTCAAAGGTTCTTTCAAAAAGCTCTATGAAGTCATCCTTTGTGACATCCCTACCCGAAAGCCCAGCGATAAAGTTTACCACCCGTGGTCTCTTGTTGGATTGATAGAGGGCAGACCTTACCTCTATGCCCACAGGACCACCGGTTGAGGCATGGCTTACTGCTCTATCAACAACGCAAAGGGCTTTAACTTTTCCTATAGCTTTGATAAAATCCTGCATGGGGAAGGGTCTCCAAAGCCTAAACCTAACAAGACCTACCTTCTTTCCTTTTTTGCGAAGTTCGTCAACGGCGTTGCTTGCTGTCTCAGCAAGGCTCCCCATGATAACCATAGCGACCTCAGCGTCATCCATGCGGTACGTCTCTACAGGCTGGTATCTTCTGCCAGTAAGCTTTTCAAACTCCTTCCATGCTTGAACTACCACCCTGTAGCTTGCCTTTAAGGCTTCGTCTAAAGCCTTCTTGGCTTCAGTGTAGATCTCGGGAACGCCAATTGCTCCCATAGTGATAGGTTTCTTAGGGTCAAGCTTATACTTCATCTTAAGGGGAGGGAGATATTTATCAACAAGCTCTTGGTCTAACATCTCAATTGGCTCAACCACATGGGTTACGATGAAACCATCAAGGTTTACCGCTACAGGAAGAAGGCACTTTTCTGCCACACGGTAGGCATGATAAATAAGGTCCACGGCTTCCTGACCGTTTTCAGCAAAGGTCTGGATCCAGCCAAGGTCTCTTGTGGTCATAACATCGCTATGGTCATTCCAGATGCTTATGGGAGCAGAGATTGACCTGTTGGCAATGACCATAACTATAGGGAGTCGAAAGGCAGAAGCAATCGGAAGGTTCTCATACATAAAAAGAAGACCTTGAGCTGAGGTTGAAGTGAAAGTTCTTGCACCAGCTGCTGCAGCACCAATGCAGGCGCTCATTGCCGCATGCTCGGACTCAACAGAAATGTATTCTGCATCAAGCTCGCCGTTATTCACAAGTTCAGCCAAATGCTCAACTATGTGGGTTTGCGGAGTAATAGGATAGGCAGATATCACATCTACCCTACACTGGGCAACGGCATCAGCTACCGCTATGGAAACCTCTTTAGCAACCCTTTTCCCCATCTTAAGCCTCCTCTAAAACCATGGTTATAGCCCCTTTCGGGCAGATGGCTGCACAAATCCCACAGCCCTTACAGTAGTAAAGGTTGCAAATAAAATAACCTTCTTCGTTTGGCTCGTAAGCTGGCTCAGGACAGAGCAAATAGCATTGCCCGCATTTTATACACTTTTCCTTGTCAAGGACAGGGCGATGGGACCTCCAGTCTCCAGTCTTAAACTTTGCTGAATTGCCAGGTTCAAGTATGTACATACCCGGAGCAAGCTCCTTCCAACTCATTAAGCCCTGGTCTTTCGGCATTTCTTCACCCCTTTAGTAGATTTTGGTTTCTGCTATAGCCCTCTCAAGGGCAGCTATGTTTTTGTCAGCCAATCGTCCAAACCTCTCCCTCAAAGCATCCTTCATAGCCTCGGGGTCAACAAGCCCGGTAGCCTTAATAAAAGCACCAAGCATCGTGGTGTTCGTTATGGGAAGACCAAGCACCTCAAGGGCAATCTTTGTGGCATCAAGAAGGGCAAGCCTTCCCTTGTAGCCCCCAAGCATCTCCCTTACTTCCTCTTCTGAATGAGAACTGTTAAGGATGGCTATACCATCCTCCTTTAACCCCTGGGTAACCTTGACGATCTTCGGAAGAGAGGCATCAAGCACTAAGATAACATCAGGATTGTAGATCTTCTCCCTTGTCCTAATGCGAGAATCGCTAATCCTTGCGAAGGCTTGCACCGGAGCCCCCCTCCTCTCCGGTCCAAAGCTTGGGAAGGCTTGAGCATACTTTCCTTGATGAATGGCTGATACTGCTATCAACTCTGCAGAGGTAACACCTCCCTGTCCACCCCTTCCGTGAATCCTTATCTCTACCAGCATGGTCCACTCCTTTTTAAAGGATTTCGTTCTTATTGAACACAAATTTTTAATCCGTCAAGAGTGTTTGTTAAAATTTTCCTTAAATGCTAAAGGAGCCGAAGGGGTAAAAGGGGTATCCTTAGCCTGTCTTTTCGTTTAAGGGGCTTCTCCTTCACCACAAAAAGGGAAGTTGCAGTGGAGAGAACGGTCCTACCATACCTTCCGCTCAGGTAGTCTATGCCTTGATAAAGCCTCTCCATTTTCTCTCTTTTGATTGGATCTTCAAAAAGGCTCCTCTGCTTAACTCGGTTTAAAGTAAGCCCACACAGCACTACCACCACCTGCCTGTAAGCCTTATCCTCCCTGTAAATCTTAAAGAAGGCTTCTCTTAGATGGGGAAGTATCTCTAAGGGATAGGCGCTCTCCTGAGGGAGCTCTACTTCCTCGGAGAAAAAGTTAAAATCTTCATCCTTCATACCAAGTATAACCCTTTTAGCTTGAAGCCCGTAAGCCCGAGCCTTAAAGCAGGCAAGCTCAAGGTTAAAGGCTATCTGAGAAAGTAAAAAATCCCTGTTTGAGGTTGGAGCAAAGCTTAGGGCTTTGCTTATGCTTTTGTAAGAAGACTTTGGCGTTGGGTCTACGGGATAAACAGGGATACCTCTCAACTCAAGCCAAATCTCATGTATCCTCTTATCGAAATACTTTGTTATAAAATCTTCTGAGCACATAGCAAGATCAAGGGCGGTCTTAAGGTTAAGCTTTTCGCAAAGGGCTGAGGTCTTAGGACCAACCCCCCAAACCTCAGAAACCGGAAGCTTAGAAAGGTAGTGGTGTATTTCTCTTCCTGGTATGATGGTTAGACCGTCTGGCTTTTGCCAGGACGAGGCAATCTTTGCAAGGACCTTAGTTAAGCTTAGCCCAAGAGAGACGGTTATGCCAAGCTCTTTCTTAATCCTTTCTTTTATGGATAAGGCTATCCCCTCATAACCGCAACGATAAAGCCTCCTAAGCCCAGTTAAATCCACAAAGGCTTCATCAATAGAATACTCCTCAACATCAGGAGTAAACTCCCGTAGAATGTTAAACATTCGGACAGAAAATAGGGAATACTTCTCATAATCAGAATCAAGGATTACCGCTTGGGGAAAGCGCCTTTTTACTTCGGCAATCGTCATCCCCCTCTTTATCCCTAAGGCTTTTCCTTCGTAGGAGACAGCTGTGACGATCCCCCTTTCCTTTCCTACGACAACAGGCTTCCCTCTTAGCTCTGGGTTTGTGGCTTGTTCTACGCTTGCAAAGAAGGCGTCTGCGTCAACATGAAGGATAGCCCTCGGCAGGCTATGGATGTTTAGAACCATCAATGTTTAATTTTATCTATACTTTCTGATTACAGCAACGATAACCCCGAAGATTTCAACTTCCCTCTCCGGGCTAAGTATAAGTTCTGGATAATTCTTGTTTGCTGGCTTAAGCCTTATCCCCTTTTTATCCTTGTAAAAATACTTCATCGTCCACTCATCTTCCACCCTAACCACCACTATGTCTCCGTTTCTTGGGGAAAGTGATCGGTCAACGAGGACATAGTCGCCTGGTAGAATCCCAGCTTCTATCATAGACTCTCCGTAAACCTTGACAAGGTAGGTTGAGGCAGGGTTTCGGATAAGCCATTCCTCCATGCTTATGCTTTCAAAGAGCGTATCCTCAACCTGGGAGGGAAAGCCTGCAGTGATACCGCCAAGAAAAAGAAGCTCCATCGCTACTCAAGCACCAAATACTTTTCAAGACGAAGCTTTTCAAGGGGCTTATAGTCCCGGGCATAATCTGCGGGGACGGGATTTGGCATCTGCACTTTATCAAGAAGACCTTTCATATTCTGGTCGTTAGCTAAGCCTAAAATAGCCTCATTTAACTTATCATTTACCTCCTATGCGACCATCGGCTGAGCTGAAATG
>CAZJUD010000007.1:0-4848 GCA_964549125.1 uncultured Caldimicrobium sp. | reverse complement strand
CGTCGCGTCGCCTCGTGGCGGCCGCGGGGGCCGCGTGGAGAGGGGCCCCCGGAGTCCCGTGGGGCCTTCCGCCTCTAGGACCGGGAGGTGGGGCCCGTCCGGAGCGAAGCAAAGGACCTCTTTTCTTGTTACCCTGAGCCGAAGCCCTGAGGGCGATGCCCGAAGAGCCACCCTTCTGTCGCCCTGAGCCGAAGCGAAGGGCCTCAGAGGTCCTTGATGCTACCTTTAGATGGCAAGGTATGTTCGCCAGATTTTTCGAACAGCCTCCGGACTACTTGATTTTTCAAAAAAAACAAAAAGCTGCAACGTTACAAACCTTCTACCAAAAGCATAACTATTATCGCAGGCATGGTGGTAATGTTGCTTTCTGCATAGAGTTTCCGAAGCTTTACAAGTTTTTCAGCCTGCTTGACTACTTTCTTATAAAAAACTCAAAAAGATTCACTCAGGTGGTGATAATGACTTAACAGTCCCTGCATTATACAAACAAGACAAATGATGTTTTTACTACTACGAAGAAAATACCTTTGCTTCAAGCCTTTCAATCCTAAAAATAATATCCTGCACTATCTCTTTATATGAAAGAGCCTTTTTAAGTTCACCTTTTACTTCTGAAAGCTCAATATACAATGTATCAACACGACTATTAAGGTCGTCGATCCTTTTATTCGTCTCATCTATTCTTTTATTCGTCTCATCTATCCTTTTATTCGTCTCATCTATCCTCTGATTTGTCTCTTCTATCCTTCTTCTATTCTCCATAATCTCAGCCTTAAGCTCAACCCTTGTTTCGTCAATCCTTTTATTCGTCTCATCTATCCTCTGATTCGTCATATCAATAGCTCTCCTTATATCTCTTAACTCATTTTCTATATTGTTCTGCCTTGCCTCTATAGCAGCCATTCTGGCATTCATCGACTCTATGGCAAGCCTAAAGCCATTAAGCTCCCCAGAAACAGATGCCTTAAAGTCCCTAAACTCCTCCTTTAGCTCCCCTAAAATCATGTCTCTCATCTTTTCTGCTATCTTCTCCCATTCCAATGGGAACCTCCATTTTCAAATTAGTGCTAAATAACAAATAAGTTGTTAACTCAAAAACCCCTCGTTGGAAGTATAAGTTTTTAATGGTAATTTTGCTCTATATTCACGATTTTACTTCTTTATCGACAAAGCTTCAATATCTATCTCTTTAATATAATTGTCTACTTTAAACTGCCACATCCTTAAGATGACCTTCCGAAAATCTTTATTCTTAGGCTGCTATAGCCTGATTGCCTTTCCACTAACAGCTCATCAATCCTCCAGTCCTCGGGTGCCCCTTCTTTTCCACCAATAATGGGCAAAAGGCAGTCTAAGGTAGATTTGACTGTGCCTGTGGGGATCTCACCTATGTTCACGCTCTCTGGAAATATAAGATGAACCCAAAACCTCTCGTATCTCCTTCCTTTAAAGCCAAGAGAAATAAGCCACTCCGAAAGCCCCCTTGAGGTTGCAGATTTTGGTAATTCCCCTCTGTATTCATCATTAAAGATCTCTTCGCTTTTTATAACCATTTGGGGCTTGCCTTCAAGTATCTCTATTTCTACACCAGCTGGTTTGCCTATATCCTTTCTTGCATACCACCACTCAAGGTTTGTCCTCTTGCCACAAAAATATCCCTTCTTACCTATAAGAACAGATAAAACTGGCTCTACAAGATTGTCAAGGTCATAAGGCTGGCAATTGCGGGTATGAGAGGAAAGTTTAAATCTAAGGGCTATGCCTCTGTAATTTTTCTCCTTTTGACATGGCTGTATACCCTGAGCCAGCTTCTCTTTCCAATCTTTCTCACCACTCGTAGCAAAAGTCGCTGGTTCACCCAGGATTACAACCAGCATTATTGGCTATTCCTTCCCCCTTAACACCTTTTGTGCACCTGATTTCTTGCCCTTGTGGAAGACTACTAATGCTCCCAAGAGAGAAAGGATCAAGGACATTACCAGCAACCGATTATCTCTGCTAACAAAGGTCATAAAATAAGGCACTCTCCCTCTTAAGTTTACTCAAAAAACTTAATTTGATTTCAGATAATTGTCAAGAATAAAACATATACAATAGGTATAGATAAATTATCCCTTTCAAAAAGGGCTTCAGAAAGAGTAAGAAGGCTTGCAAGAATAAAAATGTAAACTATACCAGCTACTTTTGACAATCCAAAGGCATAAAGTATTAACACTGTAGAAACAAAAAAGCTTAATGAGCCATATAAAGTTTTTCCATAGAACATCTTTGGTCCATCTAAAGCTTTCCCTACAAAGTAGGCAATTGTATCAGAAATTCCCATTATAAGAATTAAAGCTCGTAACC
Organism: uncultured Caldimicrobium sp.; assembly: GCA_964549125.1. Taxonomy (GTDB): domain Bacteria; phylum Desulfobacterota; class Thermodesulfobacteria; order Thermodesulfobacteriales; family Thermodesulfobacteriaceae; genus WYEG01. Next base: position 2,502 of record CAZJUD010000007.1, on the reverse strand, counting down.
ATACTTCCCAAAGGAAAAGGCTTGCTATCAGCATCCCTAAAATAAAAAACCAAGCATCGGTAAAGCTCTTAGCCTCCCTTTCCTTAAGCACAATCTTCATTTGTAAAAATTTTGGCAACCTATGAGGCTTCCTTAGCCTCACAAATTCCCAAAGGCTTTCTATCAAAAAACATGCAAAAAGTAGAAATATAAAAGTCCCCTTTTCAAAATAGTAAGTTCCGCAAAGGAGAAGCAAGGAAAAGATTACATGAATGAGCTTGCGAAGGAGGAAGCTTTCCTTATTCCCATTCAATGGTTGCAGGGGGTTTAGAGGAAATGTCGTAGACTACCCGGTTTACGCCCTTTACCTCGTTTATTATCCTGTTTGAGAGCCTGGCTAAAAGGTCATAGGGTAAGCGAACCCAGTCTGCTGTCATGGCGTCTTGGCTCTCTACTACCCTTAAGGCTACTACATACTCGTAGGTCCGATAGTCCCCCATCACTCCAACCGTCTTTACTGGAAGTAGGACGGCAAAGCTCTGCCAAACCTTATAATACCAACCAGATGCTAACATCTCTTCTTGGACGATGGAGTCAGCCTCACGAAGGATTTGCAGGCGGTCTTCCGTAACCTCTCCAAGGATCCTTATGGCTAAGCCCGGACCAGGAAATGGTTGCCTCCAGACTATGTGCTTTGGTAACCCAAGAAGTTCAGCAATCTTTCTTACCTCATCCTTAAATAGCTCCCTCAAAGGCTCAATCAACTTAAGTTTCATCTTCTCTGGAAGCCCGCCTACATTATGATGGCTCTTTATCACTGCCGATGGTCCACGAAAAGAGACGCTTTCTATAACATCTGGATAAAGGGTCCCCTGAGCAAGATATCTTACATTTTCAAAAACTTTTGCGTTATTTTCAAAGATTTCGATGAATGTTTCTCCTATGATCTTTCTCTTTCTCTCAGGGGCAGTAACGCCTTTTAGTCTTTCTAAGAAGAGCCTGCTTGCGTCAACATACTCAAGCTTAATCCCTAAGCTTTCCATTAGAGACCTTACTTCTTCAACCTCCCCTTTGCGCAAAAGCCCGTTGTTCACAAAAACGGGTATAAGCCTATCTCCGACCGCCTTATGCACAAGGATAGCGGTGACGGTTGAATCTATACCTCCTGATAGGGCGCAGATCACCCTTTCATCTTTACCTACAAGATTTTTTATCTCAGCAACCGTCGTTTCAATAAAGGATGGCATAGTCCAATTGGGCTTGGAGCCGCAAACCTCAAAAAGAAAGTTTCGAATTATCTCCCCGCCAATCTCTGTATGGACTACTTCAGGATGAAACTGAACGCCAAAGAAGGGCTTGCTTTCGTGGGCTATCACTGCAAAGGGAGAATGCTCAGTCCTTGCAAGAGCGATGAAGCCTGGAGGAAGTTTAATGATCCGGTCGCTATGGCTCATCCAAACTCGGTATGGCTTCTCTTTGCTTAAGCCTTTAAAAATTGGACTTTCACGTAGAATGAAAAGCTCAGCAGGACCAAATTCCCTTTTTTCGCTCCTCTCAACCTCACCCCCAAGAAGATGCGCCATAAGCTGAGCCCCGTAGCAGATACCCAGAATAGGAACTCCAAGCTCAAAGACTTCTTTTGGCAGAAGGGGTGCACCTTCATCGTAGACGCTTGCCGGTCCACCTGAAAGTATTATTCCCTTTGGATTAAAGGCTTTTACCTCCTCAAGACTAATCAAACAGGGCTTGATCTCGCTGTAGACATTGTTTTCTCTAACCCTTCTTGCGATGAGTTGGGTTGTTTGGGACCCAAAATCAAGGACAAGTATACCCTGTGGGTGCATCTTTCATCTCCTTATTTTACGAAATAAATAAATAGCGATTACAAAGATTATAACCAATAAGCCTATCAAACCCATCTCAATAAGATAAAAGGTTATTCTTTCTGCTGAATACACAACTGGATGAGCTATTTCAAAGGTAAGCACAAGTAGTCTTCTGACTAATGCAGTTATAGCAACGAGTAAAAAAGGCTCCACACATTTAATAGCGCTATCTTCAAGGATTGCTACCATAACCGTATAAAAGAGCTCAACTACTATCAAAGCAACAAGTATTTTGTCTAAAAATTTAACGACACCATAAGAAATATCCTTCATGTCAAACAATGAAATTAGAACAAACAAACCATCAACGAGGATTAGACCTAAGACGATCAACAAACCAAGAGAAATTAAAAGGTATAAAATTTCCTCTATCTTTAAAAGCTTTTCCTTTAAAGAAACTTTAAAACTTTGATTGTCCTTTCGTTGTTCAGTCATTTTTCCTTGTTCTACACTTTTATAGAGTTGTATTTGGTCATTACCTTTAACAAGTCTTCCTGTAAAAGGTCTTCCAAGGCTTGGGTAGCCAGCTCAATTACCTTTTCAACGATTGAATACTCCTCAAAAGTAAAGGGCGAGAGGACAAAATCTCTTGGGGCTACTCCTGCTGGTGGACGACCGATGCCAAGCTTTAGCCTGG
>CAZJUD010000006.1:0-17616 GCA_964549125.1 uncultured Caldimicrobium sp. | reverse complement strand
AAACATACCTTGCCATCTTAAGGTAGCATCAAGGACCTCTGAGGCCCTTCGCTGCCCCTTCGCTGACGCTCAGGGCTTCGGCTCTGGGGCGACATAAAAGGGGAGATCCTTCGCTTGGCTCAAAATTGGAGAGTGAAAAGGATTTTTCGAACAGCCTAAGTAAGAAAAATACTCACTGTTTTGTTAATCTTCTGTAAAACATGTTGAGTACTTTTAACTTTTAAGAATTCTTGTATAATAGTTTTGGATGGAAGAAAAAAAATACGGTGAAAAAGCTATTGAAGAGGCAGAGCTTGAAGCGTGGGCAAATCCTTATCCTGATAGGGACTATCTAATCGAGATCACCTTTCCTGAGTTTACCTGCCTTTGCCCACGTTCAGGATATCCCGACTTTGCGGTCATTAAAATTTCCTATGTGCCTGATGAAAAGATCGTTGAGCTCCGGTCTCTAAAGCTTTGGCTTAACAAGTTCCGCAATCGGTATATTTCTCATGAAGCGGCAACTAACGAGATCTTTGATGCTCTATGGAACCTTCTCAAACCAAGGGAACTAAAGGTGGTAGGCGACTTCCATCCACGAGGAAACGTTCATACCATAATCACCGTAGAAAGAAAAAGGAATGCCTAAGCTAACCGAGCAAGAAAAAAAGGTCCTTCAAGCTTTGATCGAAGGAATTCCTTTTGTTTCAAGACCCTACGCTGAAATTGGGAAAAGGCTTGGCTTAACGGAGGATGAGGTGATAAGAATAATTCAAGGGCTGCTTGAACAGGGTGTCATTCGCCGCCTTGGAGCAACTCTAAGACACAACCTTGCAGGCTATGAAGGAAACGCCATGGTTGCCTGGCAAGTTCCTGATGAAAGAATTGATGAGGTAGGGAAAAGGCTTGCAGAAAAGCCCTTTGTAAGCCATTGCTACGTAAGAGAAACCTATCCAGATTGGAGTTACAACCTTTATACTATGTGCCATGCAAAGTCCTTAGAGGAGTTAAAGGCGCTGATTGAAGATACTGCAAAAGAGCTTGGCTTAACAGAGTATCAAATATTAGCTACCAAACAAGAGATAAGAAGGAAACATGCCCGCTACCATCTATAGCTAAGGATCGTTTCTGTTTTGCCTGGATACTCTCCGGTTACCACGGTTAAGTAAAGAAAATTTCCCCATAAGCCTAAGCCTGTAGGTATGCCTGTCATCTCATCTGTTACGTTTTTAAAGAAGTAGCTACCTTGGAAACCAAGAAGACCCACCTGAAAGCTTGCTTGATTAAGAGGGATTCGTTTTAAGTCCTTAGCTATTTTTTCTAAAGGAAATTCGGTTTTAAGGTAGAGAACTACAAGTTTTCCGTCAACGGGGTTTGTGGTGACAATTGGAGTAGGATAGGGGAAGAAGACGCCTTTTAACACTTCTTGCCCTTTCTTTCCTTCAGTAAGAGTAAAACTGTAAAAATGTTTGGCAACTGAGAAGGGAGTTGAAAACTGAAGAAGGTTCCTTTTAAATACTGCAAGGCGCCCGTCAGGAAGGTAGGTTATCCATTCTCGTTCCCCGTCTTCGTCAAGGTCAGCCATGGCTGAGCCAAGCAGTCTAAAATTGTCTGCAACTTCAAGCTTTGGTCCGTAGACTATTCGATTATCTTCTCTTTTTAGGACATAGACTTCTTTGCCAAAGAAGGTATCACGGCTAAAAGTTTGTCCAATAAGCGTATCCTTTACTCCAGTTCCAGCAAAGTCAACAAACTGAAGAAAGAGGTTAACATCCCGGATGACAGGTTGTATCCCCTGAGGGGTTAATTTTAAAACCTCGCTCCTCATCTTGAGATTTGGTTCGTAAATGTTCAGAGCAATCCAACCCTTTGGTCCAGTTGAAACATAGATGATCTTTCCTTGAGGTGGTTTATACCGAGCAAGCAAACCGCCTTTAATCTTGACGATTTGAAGCTCCTCTTGAGTGATGTAGACAAGCTCAGGTTGTCCATCTTCATCAAGGTCTGCAAAATCTGCTTGAAGGACCTCCCCTGGCATTTTCCCTACGATTTGAGTTTGAAGAAAAGTAAAGGGTTGGGGAAGCTGAGTTCTTGGCGGAATGCTCGGTCTTTGAGCTTCAGGCCTTTGTTCAGGTTTTTTTATAACTGCAAAGTAGTTCCCGTAAGCCTTTACTGGCTCAAGGTAGGCATTGTAAACTTTTATAAAATCAGACCCTACAACAAAGACATAGTCAACCCGCTCAGCTGTTAACATTGAGGGTTCCAACTGAAAAAAAGATATCCCCCTTAGGACCTTTATCTCGCTATCAGGAAGGGCATTTTTTAGGGCAAAAATAAGGGGCTCTTCAATCCCTTGGGTTTCTGGAAGGACATAAATCTTGAGCTCTGCGCTCCTTCTAACGATGGTCGGAACGGGAAAATCTTCTTTCTTGGATAAAACCCTTGCTAAAGAAAAGTTCTCCTCGACCCTTGTTACTTCAACCTTCCCTATGGGTTCTCTTAAGAAGCCTAAGGATTCTTTAGTTTCGGGATGAACGACCTTTTTTGTCCGCTTATAGACCATAAAGATGTCTTTTGGCTTTACGCCCTGTGCACGTCCTTTGTCAATGATGTATTCGCCATTTTCTACTCCTATGATGAGGGCTTGCAGGGATTTAAAATCTCGTTCCACGTTCTCAAGAACATTAGCAGCATATCCTGAGGTTAGGAGAAATGAGCTGACGAAAAAGAACAAATTTATTAATACCCTATTAAGCCATCTCATAAACTACCCCTTTACCACCTTTTGTCTTTAAGAGTATAAGACCTTTTCAAGCTCTCCTCCTTCAAGCACTTCTTTCTGTAGAAGAAGCTCAACCATTCTATCAAGCTTTTCTCTCTGAGCCTGAAGAAGCTCTTTTGTCTTATCATAACAGCTTTTTAGGATTTTACTAATTTCCTCGTCAATAAGCCTTGCTGTTTCTTCAGAGACGAGTTCTCTCTCTTTAAAGGGCACATCAAGAAAGAGGTGTTCCCGTTTTCTAAAGGTTTGAGGTCCAAGGACATCGCTCATCCCATAGTCTAAGACCATAGCTCTTGCGATTTCTGTAGCCTTTTCCAAGTCGTTTTGAGCTCCCGTTGACACTTCACCAAAAACGAGCTCTTCAGCCACCCTCCCTCCAAAGAGCACACAAATTTTCGCCAAAAGTTCTTCTTTAGTGAGAAGATATCTTTCTTCCTCAGGTAGTTGAAGGGTGTAACCAAGGGCGGCAACACCTCTTGGGATGATTGAGACGCGATGCACCTTCTCCTTTGGAGTAAAGATCGCTGCACAGATGGCATGTCCAGCTTCATGGTAGGCTATGCGTCTTTTTTCTTCTGGTGAGAGATACCTGCTTTTTCGAGCTAAGCCTGCAACAACCCTGTCGATTGCTTCCTCAAAATCTTCCATCTCAACGGCATCTTTTCCTTTTCTTGCGGCAAGAAGAGCGGCTTCGTTTACGATGTTGGCAAGTTCAGCCCCAACCATCCCTGGGGTCCTTGCAGCGATTACCTTTAAGTCAACATCAGGAGCAAGCTTGATCTCCCGACAGTGAAGCCTAAGGATAGCTTCTCTCCCCTTTAGGTCTGGTCTATCAACAACCACTACCCGGTCAAAACGTCCAGGTCTGAGGAGGGCAGGGTCAAGGATTTCGGGCCGGTTTGTTGCGGCGATGATGATCACCCCCTTTTTCGGGTCAAACCCGTCCATTTCTGTTAGAAGTTGGGTCAAAGTGTGCTCCCTCTCCTCAGCACCCCCGGTAGGAGAAACACCCCTTACCCGACCTACAGCATCTATCTCATCGATAAAGATGATACAAGGGGCAAGGGCTTCTGCTTGAGCAAAAAGGTCCCTTACTCGAGCTGCTCCAACACCAACAAACATCTCTACAAAGGATGACCCTGAGATAGAAATAAAAGGAACATCAGCCTCTCCTGCAATTGCCTTAGCAAGAAGGGTTTTCCCTGTCCCAGGAGGGCCCACAAGTAAGACGCCTTTCGGGATCTTTGCACCAAGCCTAACGAACTTTTGCGGGTTCTTCAAGTATTCAATGATCTCCTTAAGCTCCTCAACGGCTTCATCAACGCCTGCTACATCTTGAAAGGTTACTTTGATCTCCTTTTCTATGTAAACCTTGGCTTTGCTTTTTCCGATACTCATTATTCCACCGTCAGGACCAGCAAACCTTCTGAGTAAGAAGATCCAAAACAAAAGGAGAAGCAAAAAGGGAAGAACCCACGAAAGTATCGTGATCCAAAGGTTAGACTCTGGCTTTACCTCGTAGTTTATGCCCTTTTCTTCAAGGAGTTTGAAAAGCTCTGGGTCTTCTGGTTTGACTGTTTTAAAGTAGGAACCAATTTTGACTTGCCTTTGTCGGATCTGCGAGAGCGTCTCTGCAGCACTTTCAAAAAACTTCCCGTAGATCTCTTTCTTTTTTATTACCACATCCTGGACTTTCCCTTCCCGAAGAAGGGTTTTAAACTCAAAATAGGTGATCTTGTCATAGCGGTAGAGGTCCCGCTCTATCAGAAATAGGGAAAGAAGGAGGAAAAAGATGGCTAAAAGAAATAATAGTAGTTTTTGGTTTTTTTTCATTCCCTATGAATTCTTAAGGGGTGGTTGCCCGGTTGATTCAAGGACAGAAAGCCAAAACCTGCTGTTTAAGTTTACAAATTTTCTCCTTTTTACCGCTTCAGACAAGGGAACATGCACGAACTGGTCGTTAAGATAACTAATCATAAGACCAGTTTTCCCAGCCATGGCAGCATGTACCGCATACTGACCAAGAAAGCCACAATAAATCCTATCGCTCACATTAGCGGGAACGCTCCTTATTATATAACTCGGGTCAATGTAACGAATTACTACCTCCATTCCTTTGCTGCGAAAATACTCTTCTATTTTCTCTTTAAGAAACTTCCCGATGTCTCCAAGCTTGATATTCCCTGAGGCATCATACTCTGGTGGGTCCTTTTGCACATACCTTTGTCCTGCTCCTTCTGCTACAACAACAACAGCATGCTTTCTTTCTTTAAGTCTTTTTTCAAGTGCGACAAGAAAGCCTCCTTCTCCTTCTAAATCAAAGTCCATCTCAGGAATTAAGCAGAAGTTTACCTCTTTGGTTGCAAGCGTTGCTGCTGCGGCAATGAATCCTGAGTGCCTACCCATAAGCTTTACCAATCCGATACCGTATGGCACGGCTCGAGCCTCGGTATGGGCGCATCTGATGGCTTCGCAGGCAAGCTCAACTGCCGTGTCAAACCCAAAGGTCTTTGAAACAAGCCAGATGTCGTTGTCGATCGTTTTGGGGATGGCGACAACCGCAATCTTTAGCCCCCGTCTTGCTATCTCAGCCTTGATCTTGTTTGCCGCCCTAAAGGTTCCGTCTCCTCCGACCATAAAAAGTATTTGAATGTTCATCCGTTCAAGCGTGTCTACGATGACCTCAATGGGCTGATGCCCTCTTGATGTGCCAAGAATTGTTCCCCCAAGATTATGAATATCCTTTACTACCTCGGGATTAAGGTCAACTACCGGATGTTTGTATTCAGGGATAAAGCCCTGCAATCCATACTGAAAGCCAACGATCTTATCAACTCCGTACGAATACCAAAGGGTCATCACGATGGACCGAATAACATCGTTAATCCCTGGACAAAGACCACCGCATGTAACAATTCCTGCACGAACCTTAGATGGGTCAAAGTAGATTTTTGGACGGGGACCAGCAAGCTCAAGAGAGGGAATTTCCCTCCCTTCAGAAAAAATCTTTCTTAGGTAGGAAGCGCTCACTCGTAAACTGACCCTGTCGTTGTCTGTAACAAAACAAGGTCGAGTATCCCTAAGGGGATTGTCTATCTTACAGGGTCCTAAGCTTTCTATCTCCGTCTGAATTTCCTCTTGAATTTCTTCAGTAAAATCTAAGGGGTTGCAAAACTCTTTCATCGTTTTTTCCTCCTTAGGAGGTTTCTTCAAGCCTTACTCTAACTGCCTTTGCGTGAGCAAAGAGATTTTCAGCATCCGCTAAGGTAATCACCTCTCTTGCTTGAGCAAACAAGGCAGGCTTTGAGTATTTTAAAAAGTTTATTTTTTTGAAGAACTTGTCTGCAGACAAAGCGGAGGAAAACCTTGCAAGTCCCATGGTAGGTAGAACATGGTTTGGACCTGCCACATAATCTCCCATAGCCTCAGGTGTATAATGCCCAAGAAAAACCGCCCCTGCATTTTTGACCTCAAAGAGGAGCTCCTCTGGGTTTTCTACCGCTAACTCTAAGTGTTCAGGTGCTATTCTGTTTACAAGTTCTATTGCTTCCTCTAATGAGGATACAAGTATGATGGCTCCACGCCTTTTTAAGGCTTCTTCAGCTATCTCTTTCCTTGGAAGTATCGACAACTCGGTAGGTAGCAAAGCCTTGACTGCCTTGGCAAGTTTTTTAGAAGGGGTAATCAAAAGGCTAAGACTTTCTGGGTCATGTTCTGCTTGGGCAAGAAGGTCCCACACTACAAACCTTGGATTAGCCGAACCATCAGCAACGACCACAACCTCACTTGGTCCAGCTAAAAAGTCTATCCCAGTCTGAAAGGCAACAAGCTTCTTGGCAAGCGTAACATAGATGTTGCCCGGTCCACAAATTAGGTCTACCTTGGGGATGGTTGGTGTGCCAAAGGCTAAGGCAAAGATGCTCCAAGGTCCACCCACTCGATAGACCTCATCAACGCCAGCTTCTTTAGCCGAAACAAGAAGGGCTGGATGTAAGCTCCCATCAACCCTTGGAGGAGAAACCATGACCACCCGAGGCACTCCGGCAATCTTTGCCGGAACCGCAGTCATGATAACCGTTGAAATAAGAGGAGTTTCTCCGCCCTTCCCCCCTGGGATGTAAAGACCACAGGAAGAAACCGGTCTTACAACTTGCCCAACGATTATCCCCTTTGTGAAGGATTCAATCCAGCTTTGTGGAAGGTTTTTTTCATGAAACTGACGAACTTGTTTAATCGCAAGCCTTATCGCTGAAAGAAGCTCTGCTGAGACCTCTTTATATGCCCTTTCAATTTCTTCCTCCTTAACTCTAAGAGCATCAACATCTATCTTTACCTTATCAAACCTTTCGGTGTATTCTAAAAGGGCAATATCCCCCTTTTTCTTCACCTCCTTAGCTATTTTTTTGAGATAACCTTCTAACTTAGTAGGATAAGCGGAAATCCTGTTTTCAAGACTTTTAAGATAAGCTTCGCATTTAGAGGAAGGATAAATTAGCGTTCGAAGCATGCAGCCAATCTCCTCTCAACTTTTTACCAATCGGCAAAAGGTGCTTGCCAAGCCCTTTTTAATTCAAAGATGTTTGCTGAAAGTATAGTCTTTCCGTTTAAACCTTTGATAAAAAGAGTAGGTTCAGCGATGGTTTCTCCGATCAGAGCATAAGGCAAGCCGGACATAAGTTTTTCAAAATCTCTTCTTTTATCCTGTGGGACAGTAACCACGATACGTCCTGCGCTCTCAGAAAACAGAATAAAATCATTCCTCAGTTTTCCTTCGTAGGGGACTGCCGAGAGGTCAACAAAAATTCCATACCCCCCAGAAAAGGCTTTTTCTGCAAGGCAGACAAAAAGTCCTCCGTCAGAGACATCATGGGCAGAGTGGATAAGACCAAAGTAGATGGCATCACGAAGACGTAGATAAATTTTTTTGTTAATTTCAGCCTCGGGCTTTGGGGCAATGCCTGCCTTTATTCCAAGGTGAGAAAAGTATTCTGAACCAAAGAGCTCTTCTTTAGTTTTACCAAGGATGTAGACGAGGTCTCCAGGTCTCTTTACTTCCATCGTTTGAGCAAGCCTAACATCCGGAATTTTGGCAACTACTGAAAAAAGAAGGGTAGGGGGCACAGAGATCTTTAGGCTTCCATCTGGCAGAATGGTTCCTACTCCGTAGGGGTTTTCACCTTTTGGGTCTAAGCCAAGGGACATGAGATAGTCGTTCTTCATCGAATCTTTACCAGATATGCAGGGAACACCGTAAGCTTTCGTGTATTCGTAGAGAGCCATGTTTGCTCTTACAAGCTGAGCAAGTTTATACCTTCCGTCTGGGTTTTTTTCGCTCTCAATAGGGTCACACCAGCAGAAGTTATCAAGCCCAGCCATGTAATCAAGGTCTCCTCCAACGCAGACGGCATTCCTTATGGCTTCATCTATGGCGTTTGCTACCATAAGATAGGTATCAAAGTCTGAAAACTTTGGACAGATACCATGAGCAACAACGATGCCGGAAATCTTTTCGAGGTCATACCTGAGGACCGCAGCATCGCTTGGACCATCAAGACCCACCAAAGGTTTAACCACGCTTCCACCCTGCACCTCATGATCATACTGCCTAACCACATACTCCTTCGAGCAAACATTAAACCGGGATAGAATCTCTTTGCCAAGGGCTTCATAATCTTCAGGCTCAGGGAAATCTACTTCCTTTGGATACTTCGGAAGGATCCACTCGGCGTAAAGCCTAAGCTGAGGCACTCCTTCGTGCAAAAATTCAAGAGGTAAAAGCCCTACAGTTTTTCCTTCATACAGAATATGGAAATAGCCAGAATCCGTAAACTCGCCAAGAACTGTCGCCTGAACTCCCATCTTTTCTGCAAGCTTCAAGAAGTCATCTATTTTGTCAGGTGGCACGGCAACAGTCATCCTTTCTTGGCTTTCCGAAACAAGGATTTCCCAAGGCTTAAGTCCAGGATACTTCAATGGAGCCTTAGCTAAGTCGATGACTGCTCCTCCGCTTTCTTTCGCCATTTCTCCCACAGATGAAGAAAGACCCCCTGCTCCATTGTCTGTGATAGAGTTGTAAAGCCCAAGGTCCCTTGCTTTTAGCAAAAAGTCTACCATTTTTTTTTGGGTGATGGGGTCTCCGATTTGGACTGCCGTTGCCGGTGAGCCTTCGTGAAGGGCTTCAGAGGAAAAGGTTGCTCCATGGATGCCATCTTTGCCAATTTTCCCGCCTACCATTACAACCTTGTCTCCAGGTCTTGCGCCCTTTTTCCAGCCCTCCCTTTCTCCCACTCTAAGAGGTATAAGCCCACCTGTCCCGCAGTAAACAAGGGGCTTTCCTAAATACCTTGGGTCAAACACAATAGAGCCGTTGACTGTAGGAATACCACTTTGATTGCCACCATGCTCTACACCTTCCCTTACCCCTTCAAAAATCCTTCTTGGATGAAGAAGCCTTGGTGGTAGAGGCTTATCCCAGTTTGGAGGAGCAAAGCAAAAGACATCGGTGTTGAATATAAGCTTTGCTCCAAGCCCTGTGCCAAGAGGGTCCCTGTTCACGCCAACAATCCCAGTTAGAGCACCCCCGTAAGGGTCAAGGGCTGAAGGACTATTATGCGTTTCAACCTTGTAAACAAAAGCCCAGTCCTCATCAAGTTTTATAACTCCAGCATTATCAACAAACACCGAAAGACAAAAATCCTTTTCCCCCTTTTCTTTTCTTATCTCTTCAGTTGAACTTCTGATAAAGGTTTTAAAAAGACTATCAACCTCAAGGGTTTCTCCCGTTTCTAAATCTTTGTAGATAATCTTTGCGTTAAAGATCTTATGTTTACAATGTTCAGACCAGGTCTGGGCAAGGCTTTCAAGCTCAACGTCGGTTATCCTTTTGTCAAGACCGTACCTTTGTCGAAGCTTTATAAAGTCTTCTCTTTCAAAGTACCTCTGAATCGTCTTCATTTCCTCAAGATTTAAAGCTAAAAGCCTTTCTTTGGAGAGCCTTATCAGCTCTTCGTCTGACATACCTGAGAGGTCAAAAGTTTCAACGACCGGAGGGAAGGTTTCCGTAACTCGTGGTGGAGCATAGCTTATTCCTTTTTTGCGAAATTCGCTTGAAGGCAAGATGAACCATCTTTCAATCAGTTCGTTTGCTAAAAGGTCCCGAGCTATTTTTTCTATGTCTTCAAAGGAAAGGTCCCCTTCAATGAGGTATTGCCTCGCATAGTAGACACCTTCGGTAAGGGGATTTAACGGTCGTCCAAGGAGGTAGCTTAAAGCTTCTTCGGCTACCTTTCCCTCGTTATCGGTTACTCCGGGACGAAAACCTATTTCTAACACCCAATCAAAAGAGTAGGGGAGCTCGTTGGCTATGTGTTTTTCAATGGTATAGAATTGAATAACCGGGTCTGCAAGGGCTGAACTTGCAAAGGTATGAAGTAGCTCTGAGCTAAAGTTACCTTCAACTAAGTAGACTTTAACAAAATGGATGTTCTTAACAGGTAGCCCAAGGTGAAGCTTTACTTTTTTTGCTATTTTTTCCCCAAGGGCAATTCGGAACTCAGGTTTAAAGGCAACTTCAATCCTTTTTGCGACCATTTCTTTTGCAAGTTTACCATACCCTCAAAAGTTGACAATAAGAGCCATTGTATTAAATTGATAAAAAAAAATCTAAGGAGGGATAGGCGTGCCTCAGCATAAGTCAGCAGAAAAAGCTTTAAGGCAAAGTGAGAAAAGAAGGCTTAGAAACAAAGCCTTTAAAACAAGGGTAAAGACGGAGATAAAAAAATTTTTAGCTTACCTTGAGGCTAAAGATTTTGAAAAGGCTGAAGCCCAGCTTAGAGTTTGTCAGAGCTTTCTTCACCGAGGTGTAAGCAAGGGCATTTTTCACTGGAAGAAGGCTGCAAACAAGATCTCTAAACTTTTTGAAAAGCTAAACAAGGCTAAGGCTCAGGCTCAAACACAATAAGGCTTTTAACCAAAGATGGGGATGTAGCTCAGCCCGGGAGAGCGCCGGAATCGCACTCCGGAGGTCGGGGGTTCAAATCCCCTCATCTCCATCCTTTCAAATAATTACACCAAATCAAGAGGAGCTCCTATGGCTGAAGAAAAACTCTTGCTTGAAAGAAAACACGTAGCTCAGATACTCTCCTCAGAAGAGGTCGAAAAAGCCTTTTCCTACGCTAAGGATTACATAGACTTTCTTTCCAAGGTAAAAACTGAAAGAGAAAGCGTAGATTATATTAAAGAAAAAGCCGAGGCTGAAGGTTTTCGAGAAGGGGACAAAGAAAAAGGTTATTTTATTTACAAAAATAAGTTTATAGCCCTTTGGAGAAGAGGTAAAAGACCCATCACCGAGGGTTTACGCATAATTGCCTCTCACATAGACACACCAAGGCTTGACCTAAAGCTAAATCCCCTCTTTGAGGACTTTGACCTTGCTTTTCTTAAAACCCATTACTACGGTGGCATAAAAAAGTACCACTGGGTGGCTATGCCCCTTGCCCTTCATGGGGTTGTGGTAAAAAAGGATGGGACACTTGTTAAAGTAGTTATCGGAGAAGAGGATAGCGACCCTCTTTTTACCATATGCGACCTACTTCCCCATCTTGCCAGAAAAAAACAGGAAGAAAAGAAGCTTTCTGAAGCGATAGTCGCCGAAAATTTAAACATCCTCGTTGGCGGAATACCAAAGAAAACGGAAGAGGAAAAGCAAGAAGAAAAAGAAAGGGTTAAAAAAAGGGTTTTAGAGCTTCTCTTTGAAAAGTATGGCATAACTGAAGAGGATTTTGCTTCTGCTGAGATATGTGCCGTGCCGGCTGGAAGGGCAAGGTTTATCGGCTTAGACAAGGCTTTTATCGGTGGCTACGGTCAGGATGACCGTATATGCGCCTACACCTCCTTAACCGCTATTTTTGATGTCAAAGAGCCTGAGTACACTTCTCTTGCCATTTTTATGGACCGGGAAGAGATCGGCTCAGAGGGTAACACCAGCGCAAAAAGCAGGGTTTTTGAAAGGTTAGTCTATGATTTGATCAAGATGGAAGGTCATTCTCCAGACCCTGTGCTCTTTTTTGAAGTTATGGAAAGGACTAAGGCAATTTCAGCAGATGTGACAGCAGGTATTGACCCAAACTATCTTGAGGTTCACGACAAGCTTAACGATGCCCGCTTAGGGTATGGAGTAGTTTTGACTCGCTACACCGGTCATGGCGGAAAATACATGGCAAACGAGGCTCACGCTGAGTACATAAGCTATCTCCGAAGAATTTGGGATGAGGAAAGGGTTATCTATCAAGTTGCCTCCATGGGGAAGGTGGATGAAGGGGGTGGAGGGACCGTAGCAAAATACTTGGCTCAGTATGGGATGGATATTGTTGATGTAGGTCCACCTTTGCTCTCCATGCATTCCCCCTTTGAGGTCTCCCATGTATTAGACCTATACATGACCTACCTTGCTTATAAAGCCTTTTTTGCTCGCTAAAATCTATGCCTTTAAAAGAAGGTGATCATATTCTCCTTTTTGATGGTGAAAGGAAATACTTCCTTGAACTAAAGCCAAGGATATTTAGCACAACGACAGATTCCTTAGATTTGGCTTTTCTTATTGGCAAAGATTATGGGGATAAAGTGATCGGTAAAAAAGGGTCTTCCTTTTTTATTCTTAAACCAACTATCTATGATTTTATTAAGAATGTAGAGAGACAAACGCAGATTATCTATCCTAAGGATATAGGCTACATTTTGCTTAAACTCGGCGTAGGTCCTGGAAAAATAGTGTTGGAATGCGGAACAGGGTCTGGTGCTTTAACTTTAGCCTTTGCCTATGTTGTAGGGGATGAGGGAAAGGTGATTTCTTATGAAAAGGAGGAGAGGTTTTTTCAACTTGCCAACAGAAATCTCAAAAGATTTTGCCTTGACCATAGGGTAGAGTTGAAGCTAAAAGAAGTGGTAGACTCCTTTGAGGAAGGGGATGTGGATGCCGTCTTTTTAGACGTTAGGGAACCTTGGCTTCTATTAAAGCCAGCATGGGATGCCTTAAAGCCAGGACATCCCCTTGGCATCCTTGTCCCCACAACCAATCAAGTCTCTCACACTTTAA
Source organism: uncultured Caldimicrobium sp. (assembly GCA_964549125.1). Taxonomy (GTDB): domain Bacteria; phylum Desulfobacterota; class Thermodesulfobacteria; order Thermodesulfobacteriales; family Thermodesulfobacteriaceae; genus WYEG01. Next base: position 4,762 of record CAZJUD010000006.1, on the reverse strand, counting down.
CTCAACTCCTAAGCCTCCCTTTTAAAGATGTGGAAGTCTTAGAGGTCTTGGTAAGAAGGTATAAACCTAACCCAGAGCGACTAAGACCAGAAGATAGGATGGTTGCTCACACAGGTTTTCTAATCTTTGCTAAGAAGGTGTTAACTCCTTGAAATTTTATATTAACTATCAAGGGATCAACAAATTACCAGATGAACTGGAAAGACAACTAAAAAAACATCTTCAAAATGCTTTAAAACTTCTTAATATTAAGAAAAAAATTTTTTCTTTAACCTTTGTAAGTAACGATGAGATATTGAAACTTAATCAAAAATACCTTTCACGCCCCTATCCTACGAATGTTTTAGCCTTTCCTGTGAGGGAAAGGTTAAACGTTCCCTTCTTAGGGGATGTAATCATTTCTCTTGAGAAGGCTGAAGAGGAGTCTCGTTTGTATAAACTTCCTTTTTATCCCTATCTTCTTAGTCTTTGTATTCATGGTATTCTTCATCTTTTGGGTTATGACCATGAAAAGGGTTTATATTCTCCTTGGCTAATGCTTAGGAATGAGATAAATTTAATGAAAAAGGTTTGTCCAGACCCAGAGGTTCTAAAATATTTGAGGAGGAGGGAATACATGCCCGCTAAGCTTGCAGTAAACGTTGACCATGTAGCAACGGTAAGAGAAGCAAGAAAAACCTACTATCCAGACCCGGTTCATGCCGCGGTCTTGGCAGAGCTTGGAGGTGCAGATGGGATCGTCGTTCATCTTCGCTTGGATAGAAGGCATATAAAGGAACGTGATGTGAGGCTCATCAGAGAAATAATTAAGACTAAGCTAATCCTTGAGATGGCTATAGATAAAGAACTAATAAAGTTTGCTAAAGAGGTAAAACCCTATCAAGTAACCTTGGTTCCTGAGAGACCGGAAGAAATTACAACGGAGGGCGGTATTGAGCTTGAGGATAGAGTTGAAGAGGTAAAGAGAGTGGTTAAAGAGCTAAATAAGAGCGGAATAAAGGTAAGCTTGTTTATAAACCCGGATGAGAAAACCTTAGAATTGGCAAATAAAACTGGTGCTCAGATAGTTGAACTACATACCGGGATGTATGCCGATGCCGAAGAGGAAGAAAAAAAGCTTGAAGAGCTCACAAGGCTTGAAAACGCAGCCAAGTTTGCTAAGGACCTTGGTTTTGTTGTTCATGCCGGGCATGGACTAAACTATGAAAACATTGGACCCGTTGCCGCAATCCCTGAAATCGAAGAGTTTAGCATTGGCCATAGCATAGTTTCAAGAGCCATATTTGTAGGCATAAAAGAAGCCGTAAAAGAAATGAAAGAGCTAATCATCCGGGCGAGGTCTTAAAGGTTATGTTAAAGGTTAAGACCATCATCACAGGTCCCCTTCAAGTTTGCACCTACATACTCTACGATGAAGCAACAAAGGAAGCGATCATCATCGACCCTGGGGATGCTGACCCTGAAATATTAAAAATTGTTCAAGATGGCGATCTTAAGGTTAAGTTTATCTTTGGAACCCATGGGCATCCCGACCATCTTCTTGGAGTAGACTACTTAAGGCAAGCTCTGAAAGCACCGTTCATTCTACATAAGGCAGATGAGCTCTTCTTTAAGGACCCTCATAATTTTTCTGTTTTTAAGAATTGGGGATTTCCAGAAAATCCCAGAGCTGATGCTATATATGAAGAGGGTTTTGTGATTAGCCTTGGAGACGAGGATTTAGTGGTTATTCATACTCCTGGACATTCCCCAGGTTCATCCTGTTTGTATGCTAAAAATACTAAGGCAGTGTTTACTGGAGATACACTTTTTGTGCAAGGCGTTGGCAGGGCAGACTTACCAGGCGGAAATTATTTACAGATGCTACATTCCATCAGGGATAAGCTCTTTGCTTTACCCGATGATACCATAGTTTATCCTGGGCATGACTACGGACCTAAGCCCACCTCTACTATAGGAGAAGAAAAGAAATTTAACCCCTTTGTTCAAGAGCTTGACCTTTAAGTTCTTCCGATCCCTGAGTAGCGAAAGCCAAGTTTTTTAACGATATCAGGGTCGTAGATATTTCTCATGTCAACCAAAACAGGAGTTTTCATGAGACTTTTTATTTTCTTAAGGTCAAGGAACCTAAATTCATTCCATTCTGTAAGGATCAAAAGACCATCAGCCTTTTCTGCACAAGCTTCTGGGTCCTTGGCATATTCAATTGATAACTCTGAAACAGCCTTTTTAAACTCTTCCATCCCAGCTGGGTCATATACCTTAACTCTTGCCCCTTTCTTTAATAGATCTGGTATGATCTTTAAGGCAGGGCTTTCTCTTACATCGCTCGTGTTTGGCTTAAAGGTAAGCCCAAGGATGGCTATGGTTTTTCCTTTTAGGTCTCCAAGGAGGGCTTCAAGCTTCTCAATAGCTCTAAGCTTTTGTCTTTCGTTTACTTCAAGCACGGCTTCGAGCAATCTAAAGGGGGAGCCAACCTGTCGGCCCTGATGGATTAGTGAGCTTACATCTTTTGGGAAGCAAGAACCGCCAAAACCAGGTCCAGGGTTGAGAAATTTTGGTCCTATCCTTGGGTCTAAGCCCATGCCCTTAGCCACTACTGTAACATCAGCTCCAACCTTTTCGCAAAAATTCGCAACTTCATTGATAAAACTAATCTTTAAGGCAAGAAAGGCATTAGAAGCATACTTTATCATCTCTGCCGTTTCAAGATTGGTGATAATAAAGGGGGTCTCAGCAAGATAAAGCGGTCGATAGATGTCCTTAATTATCGCTATGGCATGAGCACTTTCACCCCCAATTATCACCCGATCAGGCCGCATAAAATCTTCTACTGCGTTTCCTTCTCTCAAAAATTCCGGGTTTGATATAACGTCAACTTCAACGTTCACCTTTTTGTTCTCATCTATTAACCTTTTAATCCAGCGGTTTGTTCCCACGGGGACTGTGCTTTTTGTAACGATAACCTTATAGTCATCGATTACATCAGCTAAAGCCAGGGCTACGCTTTTAATCTGGGAAAGGTCAGAAGAACCGTCAGGTAATGGTGGAGTGCCAACGCAGATGAACACCACTAAGGAGTTTTTTACCGCCTCAGCAAGATTGGTAGTAAAAGTAAGGCGACCTGCCTTTACATTCTTTTTTACTAAATCTTCAAGCCCTGGCTCATAAAAAGGGATGGTCCCCTTTCGCAGGGCTTCGATTTTTTTTGTATCAACGTCAACGCAGGCAACTTTTAGACCAAAGTCAGCAAGACAGGCTCCAGATACGAGCCCTACATAACCAGCCCCTACTACTGCAATATGCATATCAAGTTAGACGCCTCGGCGAGCCTCAGTTTGAGCGGTTTTGATACCTTTGCTTTTCTTTTTGGAAGCCATATTTTTGGTTGAATTAGCCTTGTTTTTGGCTATCTTAGGATCTTCTTTTTTGCCCTTACCAATTGCTGATTTAGCTATTAATTTTTTATTTCCCTTCTTTTTATACTTTGCTGATTTGATCTTATTTTTAACTGTGTATACATGGTTAACAGGTTGGCTTAAATTTACCACAGTATTTATATAAACTGGGTTGATTTTATTTTCAAGCACTAACTCAGCGATCTTTAGCATCTTTTTGGTGTCCTGCCAAAGAGATTCTCTATTAGGTGCTCCAAGGATTGATGTTATTACTAATCTATCTTTAATCTTGGCTACATTAACTAAACAATGCTTAGAAAGCTTTGTATATCCTGTTTTTCCACCTATTATCGCTTCTTTGTATTCGTTATCAAAGAGGAGGTGATTAGTATTTTTAACAATGATTGTTCTCCCCTGTTCATTAGTGATGATTTTTACTGGTGTTTGGATTATTTCAGCGATCTTTGGATATTTTAGAGCCTCGTAAAGCAAAAGAGCAAGGTCATAGGCTGTAGTATACTGGTCTGAGGCTGGTAGCCCAGAGGCAGTTTGAAACTTAGAATTTTGCAATCCAAGGGATTTAGCTTTAATGTTCATAAGGAGAGCGAAACTTTCTTCCGACCCGCTTACCGCTTCAGCAAGGGCAACAGCTGCTTGATTCGAAGATTTTATCAACATAAGGTTGAGTAAGTCTTCAACTGTATAAACCTCTCCTTCCCTTAAAAAGGGTCCTCCCGAAGGAGTCTCTTCAGCATTCTTTGAAATTCTAACCTTTTTATTAAGGGGTAGACGGTCTAACACAACCATTGCCGTAAGGAGCTTTACAGTGCTTGCTGGTGGAATCTGAACCTGTGGGTTTTTAGCATAAAGAACCATACCTGTCTTTGCATCAAGAACGACTGCAGAAAGAGAATTAATGTTCTCTACTCCTTGATCTTCCTCTGCATAAGAAGTGCAAGGTATTAAGAAAAAAAAGAAGAAAAAAATAAATAGAAGAATATAGGAATATTTATAATTTCTCATAGCCTTCACCTCTGAAATACTGTTAAAAAACTTAAACAAAAAATATATTCGAACTTTCCGAAAAGTCAACCTTCAAATTGTTGAATTTACTATAATTTTGGAGATTTTTAGTTGATATTGAGAGGTTTTTCAATTAAATGCCAAATATCTTCAAAAATTATGAAGGATATTTTCTTTTAAGTATACAATAGGGTTTTGCTGCCCCTCTTGACAAGGTAGAGATGCGTTTGTATTATTTTAAATAGCTGGCGGCGTAGCTCAACTGGTTAGAGCATGTGGCTCATATCCACAGGGTTGGGGGTTCGCGTCCCTCCGCCGCCCTTACAAAGGGAGGTAGGTGG
>CAZJUD010000005.1:0-5984 GCA_964549125.1 uncultured Caldimicrobium sp. | reverse complement strand
GCCTCAGGGCGACAAAAAAAGGCGCGTCAACCTGAGGGGCGTAAGCCCCGAAGGGTCTGATGAGGCCCTTCGTTGCCCCTTCTGGCTATCGCCCTTAGGGCTTCGGCTCTGAGGCGACAAAAAAGGGGAGATCCTTCGCTTTGCGCAAAATTGGAGAAAGAAAAGAATTTTTCGAACAACCTCAGAGGAGAAGGGAGGAAGTGTATGAAAAAAAATCCTTGTCTTTCCTTCCTTCCCCGCTCATCCTTTCGCACCATTTCCCAGTTATGCTGAACGAAGAGAAGGATCTCATGGCATCCTTTGGTTGCTTATGCGAACTCAAAATGGCAAGGTATGAACGCAAGAATTTTCGATCAGCCTCAGTTTCCCCTTGACGGGGCACAAAAAATTTTTATAATATTCTTTTTGAAAGGGTTGGGGGATCGTCTAATCGGCAGGACAGTGGACTCTGGATCCACGTGTGGAGGTTCGAGTCCTCCTCCCCCAGCCAATCTCAATGCTCATCTTTTCTTATCCAGTCAAATACACAGAATCAGTACACAAAACATTTATTGCACAACCTATGAGAGATCTTTCTTTTTTGCTAAAATAAATTGAAAAAGGATTGGAGGGACGGATCCATGATACCACGATACACAAGGGAGGTCATGAAAAAGCTGTGGAGTGAAGAGGAAAAGCTTAGAACCTGGCTTCTTGTTGAGTTCTATTCCATGGAGGCTTGGTATAAACTTGGTAAAGTGCCGAAGGAAGATTATGAGATCCTCAAAGAGAAGTTGACTCCTTACATGGAAAATGGTTTTACTCCTGAGGATGTAAAAAGGGTGGAAGAGATAGAAAGGGAGACAAAGCATGATGTAATTGCCTTTCTTACCTACTTAGCCGAGATTGCTGGACCTTCAGCAAGGTTTCTTCACTTAGGGATGACCTCATCGGACATGCTCGATACCGCCATGGCTCTACGCTTAAAAAGGGCTTTAGAGATCATCCTTGAGGACCTTGACGAGGTTTTAAAGACCCTCAAAGAGAAGGCTTTTCAATACAAAGACACGGTGATGGTCGGAAGAACTCATGGCATTCATGCCGAGCCTATTACCTTTGGCTTGAAGTTTGCCCTCTGGTATGCTGAAATGGAAAGAAACAAGAAAAGGCTTCTGTCTGCCCTTGAGAACATCTCTGTGGGTAAGATTTCAGGCGCCGTTGGGACCTTTGCCCACCTAAACCCCGAAGTTGAAGTTTATACCTGTGAAAGGCTTGGTCTAAAGCCAGACCCAATTTCCAATCAGATAGTCCAAAGGGATAGGTATGCTGAATACATGGCAAGCCTTGCCATCCTTGCAAGCTCCATAGAAAAGATCGCAACGGAAATCAGACATCTTCAACGCACCGAGGTGCTTGAGGCTGAGGAGCCTTTCACTGCGGGACAGAAGGGCTCATCCGCTATGCCTCATAAACGAAACCCCATTCTCACGGAAAACCTTTGCGGTTTAGCAAGAACCATAAGAGCCTACATCGTCCCAGCCCTTGAAAATGTTGCCCTCTGGCATGAGAGGGATATTAGCCACTCCTCAGCTGAACGGATGATTTTCCCCTCTGCCACTACCTTAACAGACTTTGCCCTCCATCGACTAAACTATGTGCTCAAGAACCTTCAAGTCTACCCTGAAAGGATGCAGAAAAATTTAAACCTTCTTCGGGGGTTGATTTTTTCTCAGCAAGTCCTTTTAGCCCTCGTGGAAAAGGGTATGACAAGGGAAGAAGCTTATAAAGTTGTTCAGGAAAAGGCTATGAAGGTTTGGCAGGATGAAACCTTAAACTTTAAAGACCTTCTTTTGCAGGATGAAAGAGTAACTTCTCTCCTTCCGCCTTCAGAGCTTGACGTTCTTTTTGATGTGAAAAAATACCTTCAGCATGTAGACTACATCTTTGAGAGGGTTTTTGGCAAATCCTAAGCATGAAAAAATTTACGGTAGTTGCTGGATTAATTGAGAGGGACGGACGAGTCTTTTTAGTTAAGCGACCAAAAGAAAAGATAGACGGTGGAAAATGGGAGTTCCCTGGTGGAAAGGTTGAGCCCGGGGAAAGCCTCCTTTCAGCCCTAAAAAGAGAACTAAAAGAAGAGCTTGGGATAGAGGTCCTCTCAGCAAAGCCTTATCTTTCAACTCATGGGAGGTCTAAAGATGTAGAATTTGAGCTCCATCTACTCAGGGTCGAAAGCTTTTCCGGTGAGCCAAAACCCCTTGAAGCGGAGTCCGCTTCCTTCTTCACCTTGGATGAGGCTTTAAACCTCCCTCTCTGTGAGGCAGACGAAAGGATCATCAAAATGTTGAAAGACGCATCTTTCTAATTTTTTTACTTAAGTCTTTAATTTTATACCTCTAAGGCTGTTCGAAAATTATTGCAAGTATATCTTGTATATTGAGGAAGAGGGAGCAAGCAAAGGATTCCATGAGCTCCTTAAGCTTTGATCAGAATACCCAATCTCTTCGATAGGGGCGGGAGGAGAGAGACCCATCGTTATAGAGCTTAAAGGGACAGAAAAGAATACTCTGGGTGACAATGTAGATAAGAACTCATCGCTACGCTCTTAGTAGATGCTTGCGAAACTTCAAAAATGGCTTAGATTAAGAGACGGGGTTTTTTATGATTTTGCCTAACAAAAAAGGCTACTTCGGTAAGTTTGGGGGTCGGTTTGTTCCAGAGACCCTTATGCCTTTGCTGTACGAACTTTCTGAATTTTATGCCAAGGTCAAAAAAGATAAGAGCTTTTGGCAGGAATGGAAAAGCCTACTTCAGGAGTATGCTGGACGTCCAACTCCTCTATACTATGCCAAAAACCTATCGGAATACCTTGGCGGACATATAAAGATCTACTTAAAACGGGAAGACCTTCTTCACACAGGTGCCCATAAGCTAAACAACACTATAGGCCAGGTTCTACTTGCAAAAAGGATGGGGAAGAGGCGGATCATAGCTGAAACTGGTGCGGGTCAGCATGGAGTTGCTACAGCTACGGCTTGTGCCCTCCTTGGGCTTGAGTGCGTTGTCTACATGGGGGCAAAGGATGTAGAACGGCAAGCTCTAAATGTCTTCCGTATGAACCTTCTTGGTGCTAAAGTAATTCCTGTTGAGTCTGGCACCCAAACCTTAAAGGATGCCATAAATGAAGCTTTAAGGGATTGGGTCACCAATGTGAGAAATACTTTCTATGTGATCGGTTCTGTGGTTGGACCCCATCCTTATCCCATGATAGTTCGGGACTTTCAGTCCATAATCGGGCAGGAAACAAAGGCTCAGATCCTGAAAAGAGAGGGAAGACTACCAGACTACGTGATCGCTTGCGTTGGCGGGGGCTCAAACGCTATGGGTATATTCTATCCCTTTTCTAAACACAAAGAGGTAAGGCTCATAGGGGTTGAAGCGGCAGGGCATGGCTTAGATACGGATCAACATTCTGCCACCTTAACAAGAGGCGAGCCTGGTGTGCTTCATGGCATGCTAACCTACCTTCTTCAGGATAAAGTAGGGCAAATAAAGGGGGCTCATTCTATCGCCCCAGGGCTTGACTATCCAGGGGTTGGCCCTGAGCATAGCTACTTTAAAGAAACAGGTAGAGCCGTCTACACTGCCGTTGATGATAGGTCTGCCCTGTCTGCCTTTCAGGTTCTCTCAGAGGTTGAGGGAATAATCCCTGCCTTAGAGTCTGCCCATGCCATCGCCTACCTTATCGAAAATGCTAAAGATTTCCCTAAAGGGTCAGTAATAGTGGTCAACCTTTCTGGAAGAGGGGACAAAGACGTAGCAAGCGTTAAAGCCTACCTTGAGGAAAAACCAGAACTTAAGGTCAAAGTAAGAACAGATGCTTAAGGGTAAAGAGAAAATCAAACAGGCTATCCTTTCTCAAAAGGCTAAGGGAGAGGTTCCGCTTATTCCTTACATTACTGCCTTTGACCCAGATGTTGATACGACAAAAAGGATACTTCTTGAGATGGCTGAAGTTGAGCCTTCCTGTGTTGAGCTTGGTTTCCCCTTTTCAGACCCGGTAGCGGACGGTCCAACCATTCAAAAAGCTATGGTAAGAGCCTTGAAGAATGCCCCAACCCTTGACGACTATTTTGAGCTCGTAGCTGAAGTCAAATCCCAGGGTTTTCCAAGCCCCATCCTTTTGATGACCTACTATAACATCCTTTACCGCTATGGATTAAATAGGGTTGTTGAAAGAGCCTTATCCTATGGGGTGGATGGTTTCATCGTCCCAGACCTTCCTCTTGAAGAGATCGCACCGTTTAAAAGGGAACTTAAAGGCACTGGTCTTGCTTTAGTCTTGCTTTGTGCGCCTACAACTCCTGAAGACCGTATAAAACGAATTGCCAATTCTACTACAGGCTTCCTCTATTATGTGTCTTTGACAGGAATTACTGGTGTAAGAGATCGTTTGCCTGAGGACCTCGCACAAAGGCTTACTCTTGTTAAGAAGTTTTCTCGTCAACCTGTAGCGGTTGGCTTTGGCATTTCAAAGCCTGAGCATGTGAGACTCCTTTCCCCCTATGCCGATGCCTTAGTGGTTGGAAGTGCCTTAGTTAGGCTTATAGAAGAGGATCCAAAGTCAGCTCCAAAAGCTATTAAAAACCTCTTACTCTCCCTCAAAAACTCTCAATGACGCAAAGAGTTGTAAAGGTTCGAACCAAACCTCCCTATGAGATAATCATAAAACCAAGACTTCTTTCTGAGATCCCCAAAGACTTAAAGGCTACTCTATCATTTGGCAAAGTAGCTATAATTACTGATTCTAACGTAGAAAAAATCTATGGAAACACTTTGTTTAGTCTCTTTCAAAAGTTAGATGTGCCAGCTAAGCTTTTTTCTTTTCCTTCTGGTGAGCAATCTAAAAACATGGACACGGTGGTTCAACTGGCAAGAAACCTTATTAGGGCAAACTTTGACCGAAAGGACCTTATTCTTGCCCTTGGTGGTGGGGTTGTAGGGGATGTAGCAGGGTTTCTTGCGAGCATCTATCTTCGGGGGATCTCCTTTGTTCAGGTGCCAACGAGCCTGCTTGCCCAGGTTGACTCTTCAATAGGTGGAAAAACTGGGGTTGACATCCCTGAAGGAAAAAACCTACTTGGAACCTTCTATCAGCCGGCTCGAGTGTACATCGACCCTGAGGTCTTAAAGACCCTGCCTGAGCTTTATCTGAGAGATGGCTTAGCTGAAGTTATAAAGTATGCCTGCACGTTAAAGCCAAGGCTTTTTAGCTTCCTTGAAAAGAATCATATGGCGGTGCTCTCTCTTAAGGATAAGGCTCTCATTCGGATAATCTATGATAGCTGTAAGGCAAAGGCTGAGGTAGTTTCAAGGGATGAAAGAGAAAGCGGTTTAAGGAGGGTTTTAAACTTTGGTCATACCTTAGGGCATGCCCTTGAAGCTTTCGCTGATTATACCCTTCAGCATGGTTTCTGCGTAGCCGTGGGTATGGTTTTTGCTTGCAGGCTCTCTGAAAGGTTAGGGCTTGCGGATATGGGATTGAGTGAAAGAGTAGAAAGACTTCTAAAGCTCTATCAATTGCCAACGAGGATTTCGGAGCTCGGCTTAAAGATAGATAAAAACGACCTCCAAAGGATTCTAAGCTACTTTGGCCGAGATAAGAAGGTCTGGAAAGGCAAACTTACTATGGTTCTTCTTAAAAATTTGGGTGATTTTGTGTTCTACGAGATTTCTGAGACTAAAACCTTAGAAAAGGTTATCGGAGAATTGATTTAAGTTCTAACCGAGCTATCTCGAATCTACTAAAATAAATAATGAGGCTGGTCGAAAAAATCAGGCAAACATACCTTGCCATCTAAAGGTAGCATTAAGGATTTCTGAGGCCCTTCGCTGGCGCTCAGGGCGACAAGAAAAAAGGGCTCAGGGCGACCCCCTGACGGTCCTCCGGACGGGCGCCGACCCCGCAGCACCACAGCGGCGGCGCGGCGGCCGCGCGCGGGCCC
>CAZJUD010000004.1:0-4016 GCA_964549125.1 uncultured Caldimicrobium sp. | reverse complement strand
AAATAAGAACTGTTCGGGCTTATGTTAGGCTTGAAGTGGTAACAGTGGTAGATGAGGAAGCTATGCAAGGGGAATTGGGATAAGTATGGGAAGCTTAGGTATAAGGTAGAGCAGTTGTTTGCCTTATCCACTGCCTTGTGCTTTAACATTATTTTTAAGGTATTCGGTGGATTTTTCGAACACCCTCAAATTAACTCTTGACAAATTTAAACTTTGGATAATCTTAATAAATGTAAGCTTATTAAGAAAACTTTTTCTACAAACAGAAAGAAGATGGAAATAGGGCTGATTGAGGATTATGCCATAAGGATGGTTCTTTACCTCTCCCAAAAGGAGGGGGAAGTTGTTAGTAGAAAGGAGTTAGCAGAGAGGGTAGACATACCCCTAAGCATACTCTCAAGGATTGGGCAGATGCTTGAGATTGCGGACATAGTTTACGTCCAGAAAGGTAGAGGAGGGGGATACAAGCTTAAAAAGAAACCCGAGGAGATAACCCTTCTTGATGTCATAGAAGCCATCCATGGCAAGGTCTATCTCAATCGATGTGTAGAATCTCCAGGCTTTTGTAGCAGGTCACCTGATTGTCCGGTTCATGAAGTTTGGGTCGAGGTTAACGATAAGTTTAGAGAGCTACTCAGAAGCTACAATTTTAGGAAGTTATTAAATAAAAATGGCGATACTCAAGGAAAAAGGTCTAAAAAAACAACATAAGGAGGTGGGACCATGGATGTGCTGTTAGCATCCCGGTTGCAGTTTGCAGCAGCTGCCATTTTTCATTTTCTTTTTGTTCCTTTAACCCTTGGACTTTCTTTTTTGACTGCCATCTTTCAAACCCTTTGGCTTAAGACTGGGGATGAAGACTACAAGCGGGCAGCAAGGTTTTGGGGGAAGCTCTTTCTTATTAACTTCGGGTTAGGCGTTGTCACTGGAATTACCCTTGAGTTTCAGTTTGGGACAAACTGGCGTTTCTATTCTGAGTATGTAGGAGACGTTTTTGGGTCGCTGCTTGCCATTGAAGCAACTTTGGCTTTCTTTCTTGAGTCTACCTTTATTGCAGTGTGGTGGTTTGGTTGGAATCGTATTAGTCCAAAGATTAATACCCTTGCCATCTGGCTCACAGCCATTGCCTCAAACATCTCTGCCCTATGGATACTTCTTGCAAACGGTTGGATGCAGAATCCCGTTGGTTATGTGATAAGAAATGGAAGAGCCGAGCTTGAGAGCTTTGCTGCTGTTCTTACCAATTCTTTTGCCTGGTGGGAATTCTTACACACTGTTCCTTCAGCTTATGTCCTCTCTGGCTTCTTTGTCCTTGGTGTTTCTGCTTGGCATATTCTTAGAAGAAATGAGCTTTCATTTTTCAAAAAGAGCTTCCGAGTTGCTGCCATCTGGACGGTGATCTTTAGTCTTTTTCTAATCGTTGAGGGTCATATCCATGGAGCTGAGGTTGCAGATAAACAACCTACTAAACTTGCAGCCATGGAGTCTCTTTGGGAAACTGAAAAGGGTGCAAGCTGGGTGTTGTTTGCCATCCCTGATGAGGAAAATGAGAGAAATTCCGTTGAGTTCATAAAGATTCCTAAGGTTCTTTCTCTCTTAGCCTTTCATGACCCTGAGGCTGAGGTAAAAGGGCTTAAAGAGTGGCCAAAGGAGGAGCGTCCTCCTGTTGCTTTAACCTTTTATAGCTTTAGGCTCATGGTGGCTTTAGGTTTTCTCTTTGGGCTTCTTTCTATTCTTGCCTTTTTGAAGAGAAATAATCCAGAGGCTTCACCAAAGCTTTTGAAGATACTTGTTTGGAACATTCCACTTCCCTACATTGCTGCTCAGGCTGGTTGGATGGTTGCTGAGGTTGGAAGACAGCCCTGGATTGTTTACGGGCTTATGAAAACTAAGGATGCTGTTTCTCCACTATCATCTATTCAAGTAGGTCTTAGCTTACCTGCCTTTATCATTGTTTACGGAATCTTGGGTATTATTTGCTTCTGGCTAATTGCTTATCATGCTAAGAAAGGTCCTGAGCCCCTTGAGGCTAATCTTCAAGAGGAAACAAAATTAGCTTAAGGAGGAGGTGAGACCATGGAGATGAACATCTTTCAAGTCATTTGGTTTGTTCTCTGGGGTGTGCTTTGGGCTGTATACTTTATGCTTGATGGTTTTGATTTAGGAGCTGGAAGCCTTCTTTACATCCTTGGGAAGGATGAGAAGGACCGTCGGGCGATATACCAGGCAACTGGTCCCTTCTGGGATGGTAACGAAGTGTGGCTCATTACTGCTGGTGGTGCAACTTTTGCTGCCTTCCCGAAGGCTTATGCGGTTATGTTTAGCGCCCTCTACTCTGCCCTTCTCCTTCTTCTCTTTAGCCTCATCATAAGAGGAGTAGCCATTGAATATCGGAATAAACATGAAAGTGAGAGTTGGAGAAAAAAGTGGGATTTTCTTTTCTTCCTTGGGAGCCTACTTCCTGCCCTCCTTCTTGGGGTTGCCTTTGCTAACATCTTTAAAGGGGTAGCCATTGACCAGAACGGAATCTTCAGAGAGACCCTGTTCCATCTATTAAATCCCTTTGGACTTCTTGGAGGATTGCTATTTGTCTTCTGCTTTGCAACTCACGGGGCTATCTGGGTTGCCTTCAAAACTATGGACCCACTTTCTGAGAGGGCAGGTAACTTGGCGAAGAAGCTCTGGGTTGTTACTCTTATCTTAGTAGTTCTCTTCTGGGCTTATTCCTTTGTGGCAACGAAGATTTGGGAGAACTACCTTAAGGCTCCGATTCTTTTCGTATTTCCAGCCTTGGCTGTTGTAGCCTACTTAAGCGTTCCAGCCTTCTTGAACAAAAAGGCCTATTTCAAAGCATGGATTGGCTCAGCCTTAACCATCGTTGCCTTCACAGCTTGGGGTTTAGCAGGGCTATTTCCTAACATCCTTCCTTCTTCCATAGACCCAGCCTATAGTCTCACCATCATGAATAGCTCCTCAAGCGAGCTTACGCTTAAGATCATGACCATCGTAGCGGTGATCTTTGTGCCCATCGTTCTTGCTTATACCATCTGGGCTTATAAAACATTCTCCTATAAGATTACGGAGAAAGATATAGCCTACTAATCCCCTCATACCCCCCTCCCACAACCAAAGCCTGCAAGGTTCTACCTTGCAGGCTTTTTTTATTTTAATTCTCTAAATTTCGTTTAAAATTTTTCAGCATGCAAGCCTTTATAATGTTTAGACATGGGAAGATTTCCGAGCAATGGAGGGATAAATTTTACGGAAGGTTAAATGTTCCCTTATCTGCGGAGGGAGTAAAGGAGTCAATTGAGGTTGCAGACGCTCTTTCTAAGCTTGAGGGATTAATCAGGGTCTACGCAAGCCCCTTAGAGCGGGCTTTGTTTCCGGCAAGGCTTTTAGCAGAAAGGAAGGGTGTTGAGCTTATTATAGACCCCCTCCTTGTAGAAATAGACTATGGGAGCTGGGCAGGAAGGTATCGTGAAGAGGTTATGGCTGACCCTATCTACTGGGAGAGGTTTAGGGATGAGAGCGTGAGAGCTCCGAATGGAGAGTCCATAAGAGACATAAGGGGTAGGGCAAGGGCATTTTGGGAGAAGGTAAAAGGACTTGAGCCAAAAGGGATAAACATCATCTTTACTCATGGAGGTTTTTTGCGGGCTTTATTTTGTGAACTTTTGAGCCTGCCGAGTAGGCATTTCTTCAGCATTGAGGTTCTTCATCTTCGGGCAATGGTAATTTTTTTGTTTGAGGATGACAATTTTTTGATTCGAGGGATGAATGTGTCGGCATCAGAGGTGGGGAAGATTATAACTCTTAGCTACTGGTAGAAGGGAACGGCTTAAGGGTAGCAAATAAGTTTTTTTGTTCTATATTTAATATTTAAGGCTACGTAGGGGCGGGCGCGACGGAACCTGGTGAACCGCGCCCGGCCCGAGAGAAAGCTGAGTACGCGAAGCTTCCTGGAGAGTTTCGTCATCTGCGATAGCCCCGCATTGCATAGTGCCGACCCACTC
>CAZJUD010000003.1:0-16160 GCA_964549125.1 uncultured Caldimicrobium sp. | reverse complement strand
ATAGTTCAACTTCCAATGTGTATTCAAGCGATTCTGGTTTTTTATCCTTAGTAGGTAATAATATTTTGAAAATTTCTTGTTTCTCTTCTAAAGGATGAAGCCCCCATTCAACTAACAAACCTGATTTATCGTAGGGACCTCTACCCATTCTATCACCTATCCCAAGCTGTGAAGGAACTGGCATGAAAATCTTTTTGTCGGACCACACTACTTTTCCAGATGGATCCTTTACGGTCACTTCCAGGACCAGTCTGTTTGGAGTTGGTCAGCCATCTGGTATTGAATGACCTGCCTTGTTTCTAAGATTTACCATAGCATAAATCATAGGTTTTATGACTGCGCCATCCCTCCAGTAAACGGGACGAGCATTCACCTCAAATTCTAATGCCATCTCCTGCATCTTTTTATCTCTGTAGGCTTGAATGTTATGCCCGAGTCCGCTCTCCCTCATGTGGCAGTCTTGACAGCTCTTCATTCCACCCTTCGCAACATAGCTCCACAGATAGTAACCATACAAAGTAGCACACTGGGATGGATTATCTAATTCCAAGTTTGGACCTAACCCATGACACTGTCCACAAAAGATGGATTCATTAAGAGCTCGGCTTTGCTTTATCTTCGGCATCTTTTCATAGGGATGTTCTCCATTCTTTGAACCATAAACTGTGTTCTTCTCAGGATAGCCCTCCACCCACTTATGAATAATAGCGTTTCTTTGATGACAGATTAAACAATTGATGTTGAGTTTCTGCAACTTTTCTGCGGCCTTTTGAGAAGTCTTCTCATCTCCCTCCATGTAATCCATAGCTAATTTTATTATCTCCTGGGCAACTGAATCCTCAGCTTCTTCTAATTGGGGTAAATGACATTTTGCGCAGATCATCAAATGTTCTACCTTTACATCCTTTAAATCCTTTACCCCCGAATGAGGGAAATTCTTGAGCCCAACTTTAAAGGTAGTTAAAATCGTGGCTATAGTTCTACCTGTCCCAAAAATAGACCTGGCATGTAAACTCTTTTCCCACTCCTCTGCAACATCCGCATGACATTTTATACACTCAGAAGAGTCGTACATGGCTATTAATTCGTCTACCGTTTTTGCCTTTCTCTTCAACGGTTCTTTGTAAGGATACTTCGCTTGAACATCAGAATTAAAAGTAACAAAGGGTAAAAAAATTAAAGGACCCAAAAAGGGAAGCACCTTCCTCCATCTCATCGCTCTACCTCCTTAATTTTTTTTTAATTTTAATCTGTAAAGTTTTAATTGTTTTTCCTAAAAAGTCAAGAAAAAATTTAAAGCTATGTCGTTACTATTTTGAAAAGCACATTACTAAATTACCTGATATAAGCCTAATCGAAGCTAAGCTTTATAGATAATTTGCGTTTTCGAGATAAAGCACAAAGCTCAAAAACAAACCAAAAAACCTTTGCACCAGCAGGACTTATTAAAAAAAATAGATGAGAACAACACCATGAGGTATGAATCTATAGAAGTATTGTTTTTAGGTAAGGGGATACCACTATGACATTTCAAATTAGGATTAAATTAAATTTGAACTTAATGGGATATTTCTTGACGATTTAGCCCTTCTTCCAATTTTACTATTTGCCATACATCAAGGCAAGAACCCTCTTTGAAAAGAGTTTCAGGATTTTCAAGGTCGAGGGCAATTTTTAAAACCTCGTCCATATGCTCAACTAAGATTATCTTAAGGTTCTTTAAAATCTTCGGATTAATTTCCTTTAGATCCTTCTCGTTCTCCTTAGGAATTATCACAGTTTCTATGCCACCTCTAACAGCGGCAAGAAGTTTTTCTTTAAGCCCTCCTATGGGGAGGATTCTCCCTCTTAAGGTGATTTCACCAGTCATGGCAACTGTATGCTTCACAGGGATTTTAGTTAAAGCAGAAACAATGGCAGTAGCTATGGTGATACCGGCGCTTGGTCCATCCTTGGGAATGGCACCCTCAGGAACATGCACATGGATATCAATCTTATGGTAAAACTCAAGGGGAAGACCGAGCTGAAGAGCCCTTGACCTAACATAGCTCATGGCTGCCTGCACAGACTCCTGCATGACCTCGCCAAGCTTTCCTGTAATCTTTAAACTACCTTTACCAGGCATGATCACTGCTTCGATCTGTAAAAGGGCTCCTCCTGTTTCTGTCCAAGCAAGTCCTGTAGCAATGCCCACCTGGGGTTTCTCCTCAGCTACTCCATACCGATATTTAGGGACTCCAAGAAAGCTTTCAAGCTTAGGAATAGTAACCTTAATGGGCTTAAATTCCTCGGGATTTTTAGCTACATCCTTAGCAATCTTCCTGCAGATGGTAGCAAGCTCCCTTTCTAAGTTTCTAACCCCAGCCTCGCGGGTATACCTACGAATTAGCTCCAAAATGACCTTATCGCTAAGATGGACCATCTCAGGCTTAAGACCGTGAGCCTCAAGCTGCCTCGGAAGGAGGTGCCTTTTTGCTATCTCTAACTTTTCCTCCTCCGTATAACCGGGTAGCTCAATTATCTCCATCCTGTCAAGAAGGGGGGCTGGAATGGTGTAGAGCGTGTTAGCCGTGGTTATGAAAAACACCTGTGAAAGGTCGTAGGGAATTTCTAAATAATGGTCCTGAAAAGAAAAGTTCTGCTCAGGGTCAAGCACCTCAAGAAGGGCTGCTGCTGGGTCACCGCGAAAGTCTGTTCCAATTTTGTCAATTTCATCTAAGCAAAAGACAGGATTTATCGTTCCAGCCTTTTTCATACTTTGGATAATCTTCCCGGGTAGGGCTCCAACATAAGTCCTTCTGTGTCCCCTTATCTCCGCCTCATCCCTTACGCCACCAAGGGATATTCTCACAAAGTTTCTGCCAATTGCCTTAGCTATCGACCTTGCAAGAGAAGTCTTACCAACTCCAGGTGGTCCAACAAAACAAAGGATGGGTCCTTTTATTTTTTGGACAAGCTTTTGGACGGCTAAATGTTCTATGATCCTCTGCTTGGGCTTTTCTAAGCCGTAATGCTCTTTGTTTAACAATTCCTCAACCTTATCAAGGTCGATGTTTTCTTTCGTTCTCTCATACCAAGGGAGACTTAAGATCCAGTCAATATAGTTCCTTACAACCGTTGCCTCAGCAGACATAGGAGGCATGAGGCTAAGCTTCTTAAACTCCTTCCAAACAACCTCTTTAGCCTCCTTTGGGAGCTTCTTTTTCTTAATCCTTTTTTCTAACTCTGCAAGGTCACTCCGACCATCCTCCCTTTCACCAAGCTCCTTTTGTATAGCCTTCATCTGCTCTTGAAGATAATAATCTCTCTGATGCTTTTCCATCTGTTTCTTAACACGTTCCCGAATCCGAGCCTCGGTTTTGATGATCTCAATCTCACTGCGGAGATGCCCTAAAACCGTCTCAAGCCTTTTCTTTACGCTGGTGATTTCAAGAAGCTTCTGCTTTACCTCTACCTTAAGATTTAAAAGGGCTGAAAGCCTATCCACAAACTCAAGAGGACTATCAAGGGTAAGAAGGTTGCTCACCGTCTCCTGATTGAGCTTTTTGTTGTATTGCGCATACTCCTCTAAAGCCTCCTTACAAAGATTCATTAAAGCAATAGTTTCTGCATCATCCTCGAGAACCTCGTTCATCTCCTCGATCTCAACGGAAAAATATTCTTCAGTAGCAAGGTATCTAACTATCCTTCCTCTGGCAAGACCCTCAACCAATACTTTTAAAGTATTATCAGGAAGCCTAACAAGCTGAAGAATCCGGCAAATAGTCCCTACCCGATAAATATCTTCAGGCACGGGAGAGTCTATCTTTGGGTCCTTCTGCGCAGAAAGAAAGATTAGTTTATCCCTCTGGTAAGCCTTCTCAACGGCGATTATACTTTTTGTTCTACCTATAAAAAGTGGGACCGCTGTTTGAGGGAAAACTACGAGCTCCCTCAAAGGCATTAAAGGTAAAACCTTCAAATTTTCCATAAATCTACCTAACCTCCTTTTGCCATTTTTGAATTATAAATTAAGATCGGTCGATCCTTTTTCAAGACAACGTCCTCTGTTATCACGCATTCCTTAACTCCAGAAAGGCTTGGTATCTCATACATCACATCTATCATGATCTCTTCAAGGATAGACCTTAGACCCCTTGCTCCGGTCTTCCTTCGATAAGCCTGCTCCGCAACTGCCCTCAAAGCTCCCTCTGTAAACCTAAGATTTACCCCCTCCATCTCAAAGAGTTTCTGATACTGCTTAACGAGCGAATTCTTTGGCTCAACAAGGATCCTCACCAAATCCTCAACAGAAAGCTCATCAAGGGTTGCTACAACGGGAAGTCTCCCCACAAACTCAGGAATAAAACCAAACTTTATAAGGTCCTCTGGCTGAACATGGGAAAGGACCTCTCCAAGCGTTAAATCCTTGACAGACTTAATCTCTGCTCCAAATCCTATTGAACCCTTCCCAAGCCTCCTCTTGATAATATCTTCTAAGCCAACGAAGGCTCCTCCGCAGATAAAGAGTATGTTGGTAGTATCGATGCGGATGTATTCCTGCTGAGGATGTTTTCTTCCACCCTTAGGTGGTATGTTGGCTATGGTTCCTTCAAGGATCTTAAGTAAAGCCTGTTGCACTCCTTCTCCTGAGACATCACGAGTAATTGAGGGTCCTTCTGTTTTTTTGGCGATTTTATCGACCTCATCGATGTAGACAATGCCCTTTTGAGCTGCCTCAATGTCAAAGTTTGCCGCTTGCAAAAGATAAAGAAGGATGTTTTCCACATCCTCGCCTACATATCCGGCCTCTGTCAAAGGTGTGGCATCAGCAATGGTAAAAGGAACCTTTAAAAATTTAGCCAAGGTCTGAGCAAGAAGGGTTTTACCAGACCCTGTTGGACCTATAAGAAGAATGTTCGTCTTTTGAATCTCTACATCATCCTGTTTTTTCCTGGGTTTATGTTCAGAACTTAGGATCCTTTTGTAGTGATTGTATACCGCAACGGATAGGATCTTTTTTGCCCTTTCCTGGCCGATCACATATTGATCAAGATAGGCTTTTATCTCTGCTGGCTTTGGAAGCTTTGCTCCCTCTTCAGCCTCGTTTGCCCTTTCAAACTCCTCTTCCAAAATCTCGTTACAAAGCTCCACGCATTCGTTGCAGATGTAAGCTTGAGCTCCGGCAATCAACTTTCTTACCTCGCTTTGTGTCCTTCCACAAAAGGAGCACCTTGGTTCATCCTTTCTCATAGCCCTCTAACCTCTTTTATACAAGATATGGTCTATTATTCCATACTTCTGAGCTTCCTCAGAGGACATGTAAAAGTCCCTCTCGGTATCCTTAGCTATTCTTTTTTTCTCTTGACCGGTATGTTTAGCAAGAATCTCATTGAGTATGTCCCTAAGCCTAAGAATTTCCTTTGCTTGAATCTCAACCTCCGTTGCTTGCCCTTGGAAGGCACCCATAGGCTGATGGATCATTATCCTTGAGTGAGGTAGGGCATACCTTTTTCCCTTTGCCCCTGCAGCTAAGAGCACTGCGGCCATGCTTGCTGCTTGACCAACACAGATGGTACATACATCAGGCTTTATGTATTGCATAGTATCATAGATGGCTAAGCCTGCTGAGACCATACCACCGGGAGAATTGATATAAAGCATGATGTCCTTCTCTGGGTCCTCAGCCTCAAGAAAAAGAAGCTGAGCTATCACAAGATTTGCCACATGATCATCTATCGCCGTCCCAAGAAAGATAATCCTTTCTTTAAGCAACCGAGAGTAAATATCGTAAGCCCTTTCGGTCCTTCCTGTCTGCTCAATGACAATGGGAACATAAAAGGACATGCTCATTCCTCCTTAAAAATAGGCTTTGAATTCTCAACAAGGAATTGCAAAGTCCGCTCGGCAAGCATTTTAGGTAAAATACTAAAGGAAAGGATCCTTACTGCTTCTTCTTCAGAGATACCCAATCCCTTCACCATGTTATCCTTCATCCTCTCTATTTCTTCCTCTGGTATAGATATACCCTCTATCTCCGCTATCTTTTCTAAAAGAATTTCCTCTTTACTCTGCTTTTCCGCAATGGGCATTAGTCTTTTCTTCAAATTTTCAAGGGATAAGTTCAATTTTTCAAAGCTTAATCCGTCCTGAGCCAATGTCTCTTCAAGTTGCTCTACCAGTTGATAAAACTTAATTTCTACATACCTTGCCGGAACCTCAAAATCAACCTTCTCTAAGATCTTCTCTAAAAGCCTTTCACGATACCTATTTTCATTGCTCCTCTTTTTATCGTTAAGAAGCCTCTCTCTTATGCTTTCCCTAAGCTTTTCAACGCTTTCAAACCCAAGGTTTAACTTTTTCAAAAATTCATCCGTTAGCTCTTCAAGCTCCCTTCTATAAATCTCCTTCACTTCTATTTCATAACGGACCTTTTTACCGGCAAGCAAAGGATTTAAGGCATCTTCAGGATATTCAACCTCAACGGTAAACTTATCTCCAATCCTTTTTCCTATAAGTTCATGCTCGACCTTCTCGTTAAACTCACCGGTGCCTACATCAATGTATAAGGCTTGAGCTTCATGACCAGGGATAGGGTTCTCCCCATCATAGGCTACAAAGCTTATCACTACCGCATCCCTCTCCTTTATCTCGTCATCAACCTCCTTAAGCTCAGAGAAAGAATACCTAAGCTCATTTAAAATTCTCTCTACTTCATCCTCAGAAACTTCGTCCTTTTCTCGCTCAACCTCAAGCCCAATGTAGTCTTCCCGAGATAAATTGATCTCCGGTCTAACCTCAACCAAAACAGAATAGGTAAAAGGAGCCCCCTCTACTATCCTATCAAAGCTCTCGATACGAGGACGAAGAAGCGGTTCAAGCTTGGCTTCTTTTATGGCTTTCTCCAGGGTTTCGCTTATCAGTCTTTCAATGCTCCTCTCCTCTATCTCCTCCTTAAAAAGCTTCCTTACCAAATAAAGCGGAGCCTTACCTTCTCTAAATCCCTTAATCTTTGCCTTTCTCTGATACTCCCTTTCAACCTCCTCAACAATTCTTTTTGTCTCTTCTGGCGGAATTTCAACCTTTAGTATCTTGTCAACCGATGTCCTATCCTCTACTTCTACCCTCATCCTTCCCCCTTTTTCTAAAATATTTCAATTGCAACTATTTATCCAAACCTTAAGCTTACCTTATTTTCCTATCTTTTACAATATAAAGCTTATCCATACTGTTAGCCCTTTAAGAGGACTTAAAAGTTGAATAATTTTCCAGCACAAATTTCACCGCCTCCTCCTTAGTTTTTATCTCACCCTCCAAAACCTTTAATTCCACCGCTGTCAGGATTTCGCTAAAGATTGGACCAGGCTTAAATCCAAGCTCTATTAGATCCCTACCGGTAAGGACTCTTTCTCTCTTTTCTACTCTTTCAAGCTCCTCTTTGAAGGAAAAAAGATGATAAAAGAAGGTTTTAAGCCTATCTTCGTAGTCAGGCTCCTTATCTACACCTCTACTTGCGAGGCTATCTGCCATGGCAACGATAAACAAATCCCAAAGATAAGGAACATCTTTGATTAAATTCCTTTTAGCCCGAATAGTAAGAGCCCCCTTCTCAAACTCGGTAAGCAGGTGACAGGGGCGCATGTGGCTTTTAACCAAGAGAGCCACCCTTTCTCCTAAATCCCTTTTAAACCTCAATCGCTCAGCTATTTGCAAAACCAAATCATGTGAAACCCTTTCGTGTCCGTAAAATACTATCCTTTCCTCCGTCTGTTTAAAGGTATATCCCTTACCAAGGTCATGAAAAAGGCTAGCAAGTTTTACCGAAATGATAAAATCCTTATCCTCCTTCAACTCTTTGGGTAAACTTCTCCCAAGGTAGGCTTCAGGATCCTTTAGAATAACCTCTGCCCACTTGAAACTCTCAAGCATATGTCCCCAGACATCAAGATGATGAAACTCAGGCTGAGGGACATTCCTGCAAGGATTAATCTCCGGAAAGATTATCTCAAGCACACCATCCTCATCCATGAGACAGAATGCCTCATAGGCCCGACTACTTAAAAGTATTAACTCAAGCTCATAAAGGATCCTTTCAGGCGCACAAAGGGTCAAACTCTTAGCATGCTTAGCAAACCATTCTCGAGTTTTCACATCTAATAAGCCATATCCTTGAGCAAAAAAACGATATCCTCGAAGGATCCTCAACGGATCATCTAATATGTTTTCCTCTGAAAGCGCACAGACTTGTTTTTCTTTTAAATCTAAGTAGCCTAAGAAGGGATCAATAAAGTAAACCCTATCCTCAAACAAGTTTCTTACCGGAATAGCTATAGCATTTATTGTAAAGTCTCTTAGCTTAAGGTCCTCTTCAATAGATCCACCTCGTTGAAGGCTAATATCGATAATGGTCCAAGGATTGGCAACTCGATAAATACCAAATTCTCGTGAAAGCTCAACAAAGGCAAACCCAAGTTCTTTTGCAAGTTTTTTCGCTATCCCTTCAGCGTTTCCTTCTACCACTAAATCAAGGTCGTTAAAGGACTTACCGATAAGGGCATCCCGTACCGCTCCACCTACTACAAATATCTTCTCATTCCTTGATAGATTAAAAAAGAGTTGCCTTATCTTTTCCTTATCTGGTGAGTTAAAAAGTAAAAAGAACCGCTTTTGAATGCCTTTCTCTATGTGGCACAAGGGAATATAAGGAACGCCCCCGATGGGGGACCTTCTACCTAAAAAATTTTTTTAAGCTTTAACTTCTTGTGATCCCTGTAGGGAAGAAGCTTCCTCTGGGTTTTCCACTACTTCCTCTTCTACTTTTGGTTCATTATCAACTGGCTTAGCTTCTACAGGTTCCGCTTGAGATTGTAGTTCTCTTTTCTTCTTTTCGATAAATTCGTTTATTTTCTTCAATCGTTCTGAAGTCTTTTTAGACTTCCTAAAGCTCAACTTCTCCTCAACGAGTTCGATCATTGCTAAGAAAGCTCCATCACCCCTTCTTTCTCCAAGCTTTACAATCCTCGTATACCCACCGGGACGGTCAAGATACTTTTCCCTAAGCTCTGTAAAAAGCTTTCTAACTACAACCTTATCTTGAATGAAAGCTAAGGCTCTCCTACGAGAGGCAAGGTCACCCTTTTTTGCCAAGGTTATCATCTTTTCTGCATACCTTCTTAGCTCTTTTGCCTTGGGGAGGGTGGTTACAATTCTACCATGAGTTAAAAGGTCCCTGACTTGGTTCCTCATAAGGGCTAATCTATGTTCTGATGTTGTGGTGAGCCTTCTACTGCGTTTTCTATGCCTCATCTCATCCTCCTCCTATTCATCAACTTCGCCTTACCCAGGCTTTAAGAGACCGGGCGAGGTGGTTTCCAGTTAATCTCTTTCATTCCTAATTTAAGATTGTATTGGCTCAATTTTTCAACAATTTCATCAAGAGACTTTTTACCAAAGCTCCGGAGCTTAAGAAGCTCTGATTCCGTATACTTTACCAGTTCCCCAACAAAGTTTATTCCCGCTGATTTTAGACAGTTGTAAGCCCTGCCTGAGAGCTCAAGCTCTTCAATCGTCATGTTTAAAAGATTACAGACATTGTAAATAGAAGAGGTATCCCCAATGGGTCTCGAAACCTCTGGTAGCTCCGCTCCACCTGTAAATATAGAAAATTGGTCTATGAGAACCCTTGCTGAATAGGCAAGGGCATCCTTAGGGTCTATAGTCCCGTCAGTCCAGATTTCAAGGACTAAACGGTCGTAATCGCTGCTTTTACCAACTCTTGCCTGCGTAACCGTAAAATTAACCTTGGTTATGGGTGAAAAGATACCGTCTATTAAGATTATACCAGGTTCATGTCCCTTCTGATATTCAACCGGAGCATAGCCGCGCCCCTTTTCAATTTTAAGGTCAATTGTAATGCTTCTATCGTTTGTTAAGGTTATGATATGATGGTCTGGATTGGCAACCTCTCCCACCCCATCCGGTAGTTTAATATCTGAAGCCTTCACCTCAGCCGGACCTTTTTTCTCAATCTTAGCCAAAAATGGACCATCGCCTTTCAACCTAAACCTTACTCCCTTTAAGTTTAAAACTATCTCTGTTCCATCTTCAAGCACTCCAGGTAAACTAACGAATTCATGAGGTGCCCCCTCTATCCTCGCCTCAGTTATAGCATATCCCGGGATGGAAGAAAGCAACACCCTTCTTAAAGCATTCCCAAGGGTAATCCCAAAGCCTCTTTCCAAAGGTTCAATGATAAATTTCCCGTAGTAAGGAAGGTCACTATCCTCATGAACTTTAAAACTTTCGGGTTTAATCAACTCTACCGGCCTTTTCATATAGCCTTACCTCTGTAATAGTTTCTTGACGATTAACGAGAGTAAAATTCGATGATGTAGCTCTCTTGGATGGGCATGGTAATATCTTCTCTCGTAGGCAATGCCTTAACCCTTCCACGGAAGTTTTCCGGTTCAAGCTCAAGCCATCCAGGTATTCCCCTCTGAACACGCACTTCAAGGTTTTCTTGAATTTGCGGGTTGTTTCTGTACTTTTCTTTCAATTCTATAACATCACCAGGCTTGACTAAGTAAGAGGGAATATCCACAGGACGTCCATTAACCATAAAAAAGCCATGATTTACCATTTGCCTTGCCTGAGCCCTTGATGAGGCAAAGCCAAGTCTATACACTACATTATCAAGCCTTCTCTCAAGAAGCTGGAGCAGATTATGACCAGCTTGCCCAGGCATGTTAACTGCCATTTCATAATACCTTTTCATCTGCTTCTCAGAAATACCATATATACGTTTTACCTTCTGCTTTTCTCTTAATCTGATACCGTATTCAGAAAGCTTAACCCTTAATTGAAGCGGTCCATGCTGACCCGGTGGATAGCTTCTGCGCTCAAAGGCGCATTTGTCTGTATAACAACGCTCCCCTTTAAGGAATAGCTTCCTCCCCTCTCTTCTGCAAAGCCTACACCTCGGTCCTGTATACCTTGCCACTTTATCCCTCCTTTTTCTACTTT
This sequence comes from uncultured Caldimicrobium sp., assembly GCA_964549125.1. Taxonomy (GTDB): domain Bacteria; phylum Desulfobacterota; class Thermodesulfobacteria; order Thermodesulfobacteriales; family Thermodesulfobacteriaceae; genus WYEG01. The sequence goes on along the minus strand of CAZJUD010000003.1, from coordinate 5,159 downwards.
ACACCCTTCTTCTTTTAGGTGGTCTGCACCCATCATGCGGTATAGGAGTTACATCCTTGATCAAGGTTACCTTGAGACCAGATCCTTGTAGGGCTCTAAGCGCTGCCTCTCTTCCCGGTCCAGGACCTTTCACATACACCCATACTTCTTTAAGACCATATGGTTGAGCCTTCTTCAAAGCACTCTGCATGGCAAGCTGAGCTGCATATGGCGTCCCTTTTCTTGTCCCCTTAAAACCTTCAGTTCCACCGCTTGCCCAAGCAATAACATTGCCCTGTTTATCAGTAACAGTAACTATAGTGTTGTTAAAGGTTGAATGGATGTGAATAATTCCCTCGCTTACTGTTCGTTTGACCTTTTTCTTCTTTGCCTTTGCTTTTGCCATCTTCTCCCCCTACTTCTTACGCCTTAATGAACTTGGTCTTGGACCCTTGCGCGTTCTTGCGTTTGAACGGGTCCTTTGTCCTCGCACAGGCAAACCTTGCTGATGTCTCAAACCCCTATAACAACCAATGCTTATCAACCTTTGAATATTCTGTCTTACCTCTTTCCTTAAATCACCCTCTACCTTGTATTCCTTCTCTACAATTTGTCTTATGCGGTTTATCTCATCTTCTGTCAAGTCCTTCACTTTCTTAAACCAATCAACGCCAGCTCTCGTGCAGATTACCTGAGCTTGCGTTCTTCCTATCCCATAAATGTAAGTCAAGGCAATTTCAACTGGCTTCCTTTCAGGTATGTCTACCCCTGCGATCTTAGGCATGCCAACCCCCTAACCCTGCCTTTGCTTATGCTTTGGATTTTCACAAATAACCCTCACTACTCCCTTCCTTCTTATAATCTTACACTTTTGACATCTTTTCTTTACCGATGGACTAACCTTCATGCTATTTCTCCCTCCCTGCTTCCCAGTCTTTTTTACTTCCTCGGTAGATTATCCTTCCTCGTGTAAGGTCGTAAGGCGACAATTCTACCACAACTGTGTCCCCTGGCAAGATCCGGATGTAATGCACCCTCATCTTTCCCGAAATATGAGCAAGTACAGTGTGCCCCGTCTCAAGCTCAACCCTAAACATAGCATTGGGCAAGGCTTCTACCACCCTGCCCTCAAGATGGATCACATCTTCTTTCGCCATGGCTCACCTATAGCTTTGAAAGTATTTCCGGTCCGTTTGGCGTAATGGCTACAGTATGCTCAAAATGGGCAGCTAAACTTCTGTCCTTTGTAACCGCCGTCCAACCGTCTGATAATATCTCTACCTCAGGACTGCCAGCTGAAACCATAGGTTCTATCGCTAAAACCATACCTACCTCAAGCCTTACTCCCCTCCCCGGCTTTCCCCTGTTTGGCACCTCTGGCGGTTCATGCAAGTTTCTCCCAATGCCATGCCCCACAAAATCCTTCACCGGGCTAAAACCATAAGATTCCACATGCCTTTGAATAGCGTAAGAGATATCTCCTATTTTATTACCAACCCTCGCTTTTTCAATACCCTTATAAAGCGCCTCCTCAGTTACCTTCATAAGGGTCTTCGCTAACTCAGATACCTCTCCAACACCAACTGTCAAAGCGGCATCCCCATAATAACCATCCAATATCGCTCCAAAATCAAAGCTCACTATATCTCCTTCCTTCAAATACAGATCCTTCCGAGGCATACCATGCACTACCTCTTCATTGACAGACACGCATAAAGCATAGGGATATCCTCGGTAGCCCTTAAAAGCAGGCTTTACCCCCTTTTTCTCGCAAAGCATAAGGGCTAACTCCTCAAACTCAAAGGTACACTTGCCAGGCTTTACCTCCTCCTTTAAAGCTAACAATATTTCCATAACTATTTTGTTAACCCGTCGAAGTTTCTCAATTTCATCCTTGGTCTTAAGGATCGGTCTTGGCTCGCCCCACAAACCCTTATGCCTTCCCTTCAAGGATGGAGATTATCTGTTGGGTAATCTCCTCGATTGATTTGCTTCCATCTATCTCCCTTAAGATGCCCTTATTCCTATAGTATTCAATCAATGGCGCAGTTTGTTCATGATAAACCTTAAGCCTGTTCCTCACCGTCTCCTCGTTATCATCAGGTCTTTGATACAACTCTCCCCCGCAAACATCACATTTACCCTCAACCTTCGAAGGCTTATATTTGATGTGGTACATCATCCCGCAGTTTTTACAGGTTCTCCTACCGGTTAGCCTTTCTACTAAAAGGTCATCAGGAACGATGAGAGCTAAAGCAAAATCAAGCTTTTTACCCATATCAAGAAGCAACTTGTCTAAAGCTTCAGCTTGAGCCACCGTCCTTGGAAACCCATCCAAAATAAAACCCTTCTCACAGTCAGCCTGAGAAAGCCTCTCCTTAACCATACCTAAGATAATCTCATCCGGAACAAGCTGACCTTTATCCATGTACTCCTGTGCCTTTTTACCAAGCTCAGTACCCTTTGCTCTGTGCTCTCTCAACATATCACCCGTTGAGATCTGCGGTATCCCATACCTTTCGATCAGAATCTTAGCCTGAGTACCCTTTCCTGCACCTGGAGGTCCAAGGAATACGATGTTCATAGCCACCTCCTCTTATCTTGTTTTAAGTTTGGTGTGCCTTATGAAGGCTTCGTATTGTCTGCTTAAAAGGTGAGCTTCAATCTGACCTATAAGGTCAAGAGCCACACCGACAACGATTAAAAGCGATGTCCCACCAAAATAGAAGGGAATGTTAAGATTGAATACTAAAAAGTTGGGAAGAACGCAGATGAAGGCAAGGTATAATGCCCCGATTGCGGTTATCCTCGTTAAAACTTTTTCTAAAAACTCCTCTGTTTGGCGACCAGGCCTGATACCAGGAATAAAGCCTCCCCACTTTTTTAGATTGTCAGCAACATCCTTTGGGTTGAAGATCACTGCAGTGTAAAAGTAAGCAAAAAAGATGATGAGGACCACAAAAATTATGTTGTAGAAAAGCGAGCTTGGACTAAAAAGCTTAGCTAACTCCTGAACAAAGGGAATGGGTAAAAAGGTTGCGATAGTCGCAGGAAACATCAACACTGAGGAGGCAAATATGGGAGGGATAACGCCCGAGGTGTTAACCTTAAGAGGGAGATAGCTTGTCTGCCCTCCGACAAGCTGACGCCCAACCTGTCTTCGGGCATAATGAACAGGGATCCGCCTCTGGGCTAACTCCATAAAACAAGTAAAGGCTAAAATACCGAAGAGCAACAGCAGGATTAAAAGTAAGGCAAAGAAAGAAAATTCTCCAGTCTGCACAAACTTTAAACTCCTTGCAATGGCAGGAAAAATCCCGGCAACGATACCAGCAAAGATGATCATGGAAATGCCGTTTCCGATCCCATGTTCAGTCATCTGCTCTCCAAGCCATACAAGAAAAAGAGTCCCAGCTGTTAAGGTCAAGGCAGTTACAATCCTAAAGGTCATCCCAGGTTCAGCAACGATGGGTACCCCGGAGGGTGTAGTCATCCTCTCTAAACCTAAAGCCATACCAAACCCTTGAATAAGGCAGATTACAACCGTCAAGTAACGAGTATAATAAGCGATCTTTCTTCTACCTTCGGGACCCTCTTTGTAATATTCTTTGATGTTTGGAAAAACTACCGTTAGGAGTTGCATAATGATTGAAGCGCTGATGTAGGGCATAACCCCAAGAGCGCATACTGAAAACCTCCGAAGAGCACCACCAGAAAAGATGTCCAAAAATCCAAAAATAGTCCCTCCTGCCCTCTGAAAGAGTTCAAAAAAGGCTTCAGAATTGACCCCAGGAGCCGGTATATGAACAGCAAAACGATAGATGGCTAACCCTAAGAAGAGATAAAAGAGCCTTCTTTTAAGTTCCGGAATGTTTGCTAAGCTTAAAAGCCCTTCTTTCCCGTTCACTATTCTTAAACCTTAAGACTTGACCACCTTTTTAATGAGCTCAACCTTTCCCCCAGCTTTCTCAACCTTCTCCTTCGCTGACCTTGACGCAGCATGCACCCTTATGGTTAAAGGAATGTTAATCTCTCCGTTCCCAAGAAGTTTTATAGGCTTGCCTTTACCTTTAATCAGTCCCTTCTCTCTTAAAGAATTTTCATCCACAACCTCATTGGGAGAAAAAGCCTTACTTAGAACACCTACATTAACCACCGCATACTCAACCTTGAAGATGTTTTTAAAGCCACGCTTAGGCAACCTTCTGATGATAGGAGTCTGACCCCCTTCGAAGAAGGGTTTAATGTCAAGACCCTCCCTTGCCTTCTGTCCCTTATGCCCTCTTCCTGAGGTCTTCCCGTGACCTGAACCATGTCCACGCCCTACCCTCTTTTCCTTATGCTTTGACCCGTAGAAAGGTTTAAGATTGCTTAAATCAACTATACTATTCTTCATATTCCTCCACCTCAACAAGATGGCTTATCTTCTTAACCATACCCCTAATCTCAGGAGTATCCTCCCTAACCACCGTCTGCCCTATCTTTTTTAAACCCAATCCTTTTAAAGTCTCTCTATGGTCTGGCTTCCAACCGTATCTGCTTCTCTTTAAGGTAATCTTAAGCTTCTTCATCCCCTCACCCTCTCAAGGATCTCTTCCTTAGTCTTCCCTCTTTTCTTAGCCACATAATCAAGGCTCTGAAGCCTCTCAAAGGCTTTAAAGGTTGCCTTAACCAGGTTATGGGGATTGCTGTTCCCTATGCATTTAGTAACCACATCAGTCACACCGACAGCATCCATAATAGCACGAACGGTTCCACCCGCAATAACACCAGTTCCAGGAGGAGCAGGTCTAAGTATTATCTTTGTTGCCGAAAATGCTTCCTCTATCTTGTGAGGTATTGTCCCATGAACAATAGGGACCTCGATCATCTCCTTCTTTGCCTTCTCAATCGCTTTTCTTATAGCATCAGGAACTTCAGGTGCCTTACCAAGGGCATATCCAACCCTTCCCTTTCCGTCTCCAACTACTACAAGAGCAGCGAAGCGAAGCTTTTTCCCACCCTTGGTTACCTTAGTTACCCTTCTTATCTGAATTATCTTTTCAATTAGCTCTTCTCCTCCTCTTGCCAAGACCACACCCCCTTTAAAATTCTAATCCACCTTCTCTCAAACCTTCTGCCAAGGCTTTCACCCGTCCATGGTATTTATACCCACTACGGTCAAAAACCACCTTGGTTAT
>CAZJUD010000002.1:0-5430 GCA_964549125.1 uncultured Caldimicrobium sp. | reverse complement strand
AAGAAATCAAAAAAATAGAAAGATATGGAGGCTATTTTAGCATAATCCTTTCTGACCTTGATAACTTTAAGAAAGTGAACGATACTTACGGGCACAGCATCGGTGATGAGGTTCTAAGGTTGTTTTCTAAGGTTGTGAACTCTCAAATCAGAGAAATGGATGTCCTTGCCAGGTGGGGCGGGGAAGAGTTCATTATTTTCCTTCCTAAAACTACCAAGGAACAGGCTATTATCGTAGCAGAAAGGATCCGTAAAAAATTGAATGAATCTTATTTTTACATAGATGAATCCCGAAAAATAAAAGTCACCGCTTCCTTTGGAGTTGCAACTTTTCCTGAGGATGGGGTAACCTTGGAGTGGCTTCTCAAAGTTGCCGATGAAAGGCTCTATAAAGCAAAGTCCTTAGGAAAGAACTGCGTGGTAAGTGAGTAGTTCAAAAATTTTTATTGAGTTGAAAAATGTTTATACAAACAACTTAAAAGGCTTCTCAGTCAAGATACCACTTAAAGCGCTAACCGTTATTGTTGGACAATCAGGCTCTGGAAAGAGCTCCCTTGCCTTCGATACTCTTGCCAAAATCGGTCTTCAGAGGCTAAAACAACTTTTACACTACAGTCTCCCAATCTTGACTGATGAGAGCATAAAAGCAGAAGTTTCCGGAGCCCTGCCACCTGTTATTGCTTTAGCTCAAGGGGTTAGGGATTGGTTTCCATATAAGACCGTTGGCGAGCTTCTTGGTTTATATTCCTTTCTTAATAACCGTTTTGTCCGAGAAGGAGAATACTTCTGTCAAGTCTGTAAAAACTATTCTCGCCATACTCCTCTTACTGAAGTCATTTCCTTCTTTGAAGCCCTACCAGAAGGGACGAAGTTCTATTTTTTGCTTCCCCTGCAAAGGACCTCTAAAGAGGGGCTTAGGTATCTTTATGAGCAGGGCTTTACCAGATTTTTTGTGGACGGTAGGGAGTGGGATGTTTCGGAGATAGGGTTCCCACAGGAGGAAAAGGAAATTTATCTTTTGCTTGACAGAATGGTAAAGAAAAGTGAAGCTTTGGGGAGGCTTCTTGAGAACATCCGCCTTTCTCGGGAAATAAACGGAGGGCTGTTTATCCTTAAGCTTATCGATGGGAAGGAGCAAAGGTTTAATCTCCGAGCAAACTGTGCCTTTTGCGGAGGTCAGCTTATAACCTTTTTTAAGAAATGTGAAGCCTGCGGAGGATTAGGCTATAAAGAAGGAAAGGAATGTTCAATCTGCAGAGGGCTAAAGTTAACTCCCCAGGTTCTTGAAAGCAAACTTTTTAACAAAAAAATGAAAGAACTTCTAACCCTTCCCCTTGAAGAAAGCCTTCAAGTTTTACAAAAAAATCTTTTAGAAAAGGTGCAGAGGTTTAAGGTAGGGTATTTAACCCCTTCTACTCCGGTCTTTAAGCTTTCCCTTGGCGAGAGGGAGGTCCTTGAACTCCTTTTACTCTTTTCCTCAGAGCTTACCGACCTTCTGATAGTGCTTGATGAGCCAACGCTTGGTCTCGATTTTGAAAGAAGGCTAATCCTTCTAAATTATCTTCGGGAATTGGTGAAGATGGGAAATACCTTGGTTGTGGTTGAGCATGACCCCATTTTTATTAGGTCTGCAGATTATATAATAGAGCTTGGGTTTAAAGGAAAAGAAGGGGGCTATCTTCTTTATCAGGGAGAAGTTTCAGACTTCATATCTAAAGCGGAAACACTAACCGCTAAGCTTTTAAGAGGCGAAGAAAGAATTGAAAAACCTGACAGGAAAGATTCGAAGAGAAAAATCCTAAACATCAATGGGGAAGACTTAATCCTCTTCCTTCAGGATATAAACTTATTTATCCCAGATTTTTCTAATGAAAAGGAAAAAATTTTTGGAAAATTGATAGAAAGATTGAAAGAGGAGGGGTTCAAGGTCTTATTTGTAGATGAGGTTTCTTCAAAGATTAAAGATGAGGTTTTGATAAGCTATTTGAAACTTTGGGATAGCCTAAGGGAGGTTCTTCTTCTTTTGCCAGAAAGCCGAGCCAAAGGACTCACCAAGAGACATTTTAGCTTTCACACTAAGGAGGGTGTTTGTCCAAACTGTCAGGGGAAGGGATATGTGGTTCAAGAATTAGAGGGCAGAAAAGAAAAGACAGTATGCGAAGAATGTCTTGGCAAAAGGTTAAATCGGGAGGTTTTAAATTTAGTTTACAAAGGTTATAAGGTGCAGGACATTTTAGATTTTAGTATAGAGGAGTTTAAAGAAGCCTTTACAAGATTGCCTAAGGTGCAAGAAATTACTCTCTTAGCTGAAAGGGCTGGAATTGCTTATCTTCGGGTTTCCCAAAGCTTGAAAGAGCTTTCTGGAGGAGAAAGAGTTCGGGTAAACCTTGTTCGGATGTTAGTTGAAGGAGGAAGGGGAGACATCTTAGTCCTTTTTTATCCTTTTCAAGGCCTTCATCTAAAGGATATAGAAGGATATTACAATTTTTTACATTATTTAGCCAAAGAGAAAGGTTTTACAATCCTTATCTATGACCCAAGCCCAATTGCACAAATTTTTTGCTCAAAGGTCATCAATCTTAATAATCAAAGGAGTTTTAGGCCTAAGGAAGAAATGTTGAATTTATATAATCTTTACTTTAAAAATTGATTTTTAGGCTAAAAGAAAAAGAAAGAGCTTGTTTATACAAGCTAAACGGAAATTTTTGGATAATTTGGAAAGATTTTGCGGAAATGTAAACTTGACAGTCGTTAAAGGTCAATTATATATGAATTATAAACTTTGCTCATTCCATCCATCTTTATAAAGGAGGGGGAGATGTCTTTAACGGAAACTTTAAAGGAATTGTATCGTGTTATTTTTAAAGAGAACTATAGTCCTGTTGTTGGCGGTATCTTACTTGCTTTGTTGGTTATTCTTTTAGAGATGTGGTATCGCCCCTGGGGTATTGTGGGAGGTCTTCGTAACTGGGGTGAATGGGTTCTTTATGGGGTTGGTTTTTTAGATGAGGCTCCACCTCATCCCCTTTGGTTCTCATCCTCGGTGCTTAATATTGGGCTCCTTTTAGGAGCTTTTATTTCTGCCTGTTTAGCTCAAGAGTTTGGAATAAGGATTCCGCCAAAGCTTGAAATAATTAAAGCGGTAGTTGCCGGAATCTTGATGGGGGTTGGTTCAGCCTTAGCGATGGGATGCAACATCGGTGGTTTTTACATGGCTATAGCCAATCTTTCTGCTGGTGGTATAGCTATGATGCTTGGGTTGATGGTAGGGGTTTTCCTTGGTGTCAAGTATCTCTTATGGGAGATTGAACATTTCACTTCTCAAGGGGGAAAAGAAATTAGCGTTAAAAAGATTTCTCCTATCCTGGGTATAATTGCTCTGATTGTCCTTCTATGGGGGACCTACGATTATTTTAGTAGTGAAAAAGAAAATGGTGCTCTGCTTGGTGGAGCTTTACTTTTAACAGCAGGCATAGGGTTTGTTATGCATAGGACAAGATTTTGTATTGTTAATGCTTTTAGAGAGCCTTACCTTTCAGGTGAGGCAACAATGGCAAAGGGGGTAGCTTTGAGTTTATTCATTGCCATGTTTGGAATATTGTTGATTAAGGTAGCAGGAATAAGAGATGCTATGACCTATGTGACACCTACATTCTTTTTAGGTAGCTTAGTAGGTGGGATCATCTTTGGGGCAGCAATGACTGTTGCTGGGGGTTGCGGTTCGGGTTCTTTGTGGAGGGTTGCAGAGGGGCAGATTAAGCTGTTGATAGTGGTAGTCTTCTTTGCCCTCTCTAATGCTATTTTAAGACATTATATGGACGACGTATGGGAAGTTTGGGATAAAGGTATCCTTGGCGTAAAGGTTTATTTGCCTGATGTGTTTGGATATGCTGGAACCTTTTTAATTCTTTCTTTTGTCATCTTCTTGTGGTATGTTTTTGTGGATTGGAATGAAAAGACCGAAAAGTTTGTGATAGGATTTTAAAATAAATTAACAAGGGGGTGAAAGAATGGTAGACCTTTCAAGCATCAAAGCAGATGAAGTGCTCGATTGTAAAGGACTTTCTTGCCCAATGCCTATGCTTAAAACAAAGAAGGCTTTGCAGAAGCTTCAGTCTGGCCAGATCTTAGAAGTTTGGGGCACAGACCCTGGTAGCAAAAACGATATTCCTAACATGTGTAAAAAGGAGGGACATGAATTTTTAGGTTTTGTGGACGAAGCTGGATACACGAGGTATTTTATAAGGAAAAAATAAAAATTTTCATGCCTTTTAAATCAATCATTTTTAGGAGGGAAGGTTATGTCAAAAGACCCTGATAAGCTTGGAATATTTGTTACCTCGCCGGTGCATATCAATGAGCTTTTAAAAATAGTAGAGGCAGCTTATCGTAAAGGAAAAAAGGTTAAGATTTTTTTCACTTATAAGTCTACGCATCTAACGTTTCATCCTATTTTTGAAACTTTACGAAAAATGGTTCCAGAGGAAGATTTAGCCATTTGTGTTGCTGCCTTTGCTTGCGAGGGTTTTGAGCCAGAGTATCACAATCCAAGCCTCACGGAAAAACAGATGAGAACCCAAGCCTATCACGGAGAGATGTTAGAAGAGGTAGGGAAGTATTTAGTCCTTTAAAAAATTAGAAAAGAGGAGGTAACCGCATGAGTTATAAAGTTTGTTTTTTGATCGCTAATAGAATTTACATTTCTGATGGCCTAAGGTCTGCCCTTGGTTTAGCGGTTGAAAATATGTATTCCTATTCCTACATCTTTTATCAAAAGATGCCAGCCAAGTCAGAATACATGGAAGAAAACCTTGCTTGGATCCGAGACATGGAAGGTGAAGTCTATGCTGTCACCGAGACCATGGATGAGGAGACAAAAAAATTCAACTTAGAGGAATGGGAGCTTGCGGAGGCTACCTTGGATGACGTGGTTGAAAAGATCCTTGAATGCGACTTCGTCGTAGGTTATGGGCTTCCAGCTCAAAAAGTTCAGGCTCCACCACAATGCGCATAGAAACCAATTTTACAGGAGGTAGATGAGTATGAAGATCCTCTGCGTTTATCGTCACAAAGTAAGCAAGGAAAATGAAGATATAAAAAAAATCGTAGAAAAGATAAAAGCTAAAGGGCATGAGGTCGTTGAGTTTGACCTCTTTGCCGCAAAAACAGACGAAGATTTTGACCGGTTGATTGACCTTATTTGGGAAGCCGATAAAACAATATCTTGGTGGTAATTTCCTTAATGGGGGATCAATCCCCCTTTTATTTTAGATAATTGTTCATTTGATTTCATTTAATTTTATTTTCAAATTGAACCCAAAATTATCCTTGGAAAATCTTTTGAGCAATCGTCTTACTGTTTAAAAAACTTTCCAACCGGACTATTCCAACTAGTCATTGACATCAAATTTTAATACTTGAAATGTCTGAG
>CAZJUD010000001.1:0-2914 GCA_964549125.1 uncultured Caldimicrobium sp. | reverse complement strand
TCATCCATAAGCATCATAAGCCTTGCTTGAATGTGTCTTGGGATAAGGTAGTTGGGGTTAACTTCATAAACTGTCGTAGCCGTCTTGTACTGCTCAAACCTATACCAAGGTCCATATACCTCTTTCTTCAGTTCCTCAGGTGTTTCTTTGAGAGTAGGTTTATAGTCTTTATTATCAAGAACAAACTTAACCATCGCCTTAGCAGCAATACGACCCTCAACATGAGAACCAGAGGAAAATTTGTGTCCACAAGCACCAACAGTGTCACCAGCGCAGAACAGTCCCTTAACAGTGGTCATTCTGTTGTAAAGACCAATCTCTCTCCATGGCTTCTTATACTCCTCTGGGACCCAATCTTCATCTGGACCGCAGCACCAAGCTCCAGCACATCCAGCGTGTGAACCAAGGAAGTAAGGCTCAGTTGGCATAATTTCGGAAGGTTTCTTCTCAGGCTCAATGTTCAAGCAAGCCCAAAGTCCAGCCTGGGTTATACACATGTCAAGGAAGTCTTCCCAAGCCTCAGCAATGAGGTGTTTAAATTCCTTCTTATCCATTGTCTTTTCTGCTTCCTGAAGCGCCCACTCCGTGTGCATAAAGATAGGTCCGCGCCCTTCCTTCATTTCAATGAGCATTGCATGGTTTCTTAAACAGGTGCCAACAACAGATGCTTCGCTATAAGGTGCAAACTTTTTAAGTTCTTCTTTGTGCTTAGCAACATAGTCCTCATCAAAGGCATTCGTTGCACGAGCTTTAAAGAGCAAGAACCAGGCACCAACTGGTCCATATCCGTCCTTAAACCTTGCAGGAACAAACCTGTTCTCCATAAGGACGAGCTTTGCACCGCTCATGGCGCACATGGCATATCCAGACCCTGGGTTCCAAACAGGATACCATGTCCTACCCTTACCCTCATCAATGGACCTTGGACGGTATACATTAACTGCTCCACCGGTAGCAAGAAGAGTTGCATTAGCTTTAATGATGTAAATTTTATTTTCTCTAACCGAAAATCCTACTGCACCAGCACACCTATTCTTTTCATTCGCATCAAGAAGTGGTCTAACGATAAAACACCTTTCAATGTATTCTGCCTTGTCGTAGGAGGCAAGCGCATTCTTTGCTGCTTCTGCTACGATAACTTTATAGGATTCACCGTTGATCATGATCTGCCAACGTCCTGAACGAACAGGCTTTGCACCACCCTTAAGGGTAAGCCCACGAGCCTTAGCTTCAGCTCCATCAAGGGTTTTACCGGTATTGGGATCCTGCTTCCAAATAGGAAGCCCCCACTCCTCAAAGGCATGGACTGTATCATCAACATGCCGACCTACATCAAAGGAGAGATCCTCACGAATAATCCCCATTAGGTCGCAACGGACCATTCTCACATAATCATCGGGCTTGTTTTCACCAATGTAGGTGTTGATAGCTGAAAGCCCCATTGCAACAGCACCGGACCTTTCCATGGCTGCCTTATCACAAAGCAAAATCCTTATACCATGAGGTTTAGCCCAACGAACAGCTTCAACAGCTGCACCGCAGGCAGCCATCCCCCCACCTACGATAAGAATATCTGTTTCCTTTTCTACAATCTCTGGCTCAGCACAGGGTAAGCCGAAGTTATAACTCCAAATTTTAGGCATATTGTCACCTCCTTTTGTTTTTTAATTTTAGATAGTCATTGTCTTATTGATGCAAGGGAATACCTTATTCAACACTGCTTCAGGTTTCTTGGGTTCAACCCCATCAACCGCCTCAGTAAAGAGCTGATTAGTATTGAGCTTTGCTGGGTCAGGCTCTTTCCCACCAAGCGTAGGGTCTGCTGAACCTTCGGGAGTTGTCCTGATAGGATACTTAAAACGAAGTACTACTCCATTCCTGAATTTAATGGTCCACATAATGTCCGTGGTTCCACGCATGGGCTGACAGGTTCCATTAAGTGGGGCAAAATCTGCATAATGCCTAACAGATATGGCTCCTTGCGGACAGCTTTTGACGCAGGAATAACACTCCCAGCACTGATCTGGTTCCTGGTTGTAAGCTTTCATAGCCTCTGGGTCAAGGATCATTAAGTCATTTGGACAAATGTACATACAAACGGTTCTGTCACCACCCTTGCATCCGTCACACTTCTCAGGGTTTACATAACTTGGCATAGCCAACCTCCTTTGTAGTTTTTGTTTTTACTTTATGCATAAACTTCCTTTAGTCAAATCTTGATTTTACCTCTCCACTTTTGTTTTCGCTAATTCCATAAACTTTTCTCATTTTTCTTTTAAATTTCTCAACCAAATTTAATCAGTCTCAATATCGGGTGGTGGAAGATATTCAGATTCTTTAGCGGCAAGCTCCTTTATCTCTTCAATTCTTGCAAGAACGGCTTTTACTACCTCCTCTCCGAGGCTTTTCTGCTTAGCAATTTCCTCAAAAAGTGCTCTCTTGAAAGCAACAGGTGTGTCAGTTATACAAGCACGGGAATCGATCCTTGCTGTTTCAAAGGCCTTCAAAATCTCATTTTTTACCTCTTCACCAACCTTAACCCTTAATACCTTTAACTCTCCACCAAAGATTGCTTCAATGTTTTGCTCTACTGGTGAACCTTTAATCTTATTCAATCTGTAATCGTCAAGAAAAACTTCTAAAATGTATTCCATCTTTCCACCTCCAGTTTTTTTGTTCACATCAAAAATTAATCAAGGTCAGGAAGGTCAACTTCAAGCTCCTCTTCCTTCCACTGCACGTACTTTTCATTAACAAATGGATAACCAAACTTCTTCCACCATTTAACCACAACCTTGAAGACCTCAGGCCTCATGATAACTGTAGGTGGTTGAACACCTTCAGCAACCAACCCACGGATGAGACTCCCAGAAAGTTTTTCCTTTTGCTTGGAGTGATTGCAGTCTTCACTGTA